>SCSX01000083.1 GCA_004297825.1 Spirochaetota bacterium | reverse complement strand
GCCGTCGATAACCCCTTTGAGCCCCAGCTTGAATACCGCGCTCACCCCTTCGGCCATGAAGGTGTCCGCGTAGAATTCGTAGTATTCCTGGGTATGCTGGTCGTACTCGGTGCCGCACGAGGAGCACTTGGCTATGGGGATCTCCTCACGGTCTTCCCCGCTGCTCTCGACGCGCGCGCCGCCGGTGAGCGCGCCCCCGCATTTCGCGCAGATGATCGCCTTTACTTCCTGATCGCCCGCGGGCACCTTTTTTCCAGGACGGGCCTTTTCGTTATCCGCCATCGCTCATGCCTCGATCGTGATGTCCCTCTTTAAGAGCACGCGTCCCGTGAAGAGCTCCACCTCGTCCTCCGTCCATTCTATGGAGGTTTTCTTACCGTCGCAGATACCGTCGATATAGCTCACCTCTTCGCCGGGCTCGAAGTAGTGGAACAGTTCTCCCTCGCCGCCCTCGATGACGGCCCTGCCCTTTTCCTTGATCATCACCCGGCGTTCGCCCATCATGATGTTCGCGCCCGCGCGCACTTCCGCGAGGTCCGCGGGGACCCGGGCGATCTCGGTCATCTCGGTGAAGAGGGTGTAGGTCCCTTCGTCCTCGGCGAACCAGGCTGGCTCGCCGTCGTACTCTATGTACCATTCGTCGAAGAAGCCGCCCTGGTACTTGTACCGGAGCCTCCCGTGCGCGACGAAGGGCTTCCCGAGCATGGTTCCCCTGCACCCTATGGAAAGGAGCGAGGGGAAGTCCGCGAGCTTCGCCTGCGTGCCCGCGATATCGAGCCCCGAGCCCGATATTTTAAGGTGCGAGCCGCAGTAGGCGCAGATAATGACCTTGCTGAAACGGTTCTTTATCTCGAGCGGCGCGCCGCATGAGGCGCATGCGTATCCGGCCATGGCCTAGCCGAGCTTCTTCCCGCACTCGGGGCAGAATTTCGCCCCCGGCTTGACGACGGCATTGCAGGAGGGGCAGTTCGTCTCCTGCATGTTCGCGCCGCATTCCGGGCAGAACTTCGCGTCCGCGGGAACCTGTTTATTGCATGCGGGGCACGCGCGCGTAACGGCCATTTCCTTTCCGCACGCGGAACAGAATTTTGCCTGGGGGGCGTTCTCGGCCCTGCAGTGCGGGCATAGCACCTTTGACTGGTCCTTCGAACCGGACATGGCGCCCTGCATCATGTCCTTCATCGCGGCGCCCATGCTCGCCCCGGCCCCCAGGCCCATCCCCGCGCCCATCATCCCGCCGCCCCCTTCCGCCGACGCCGCCTTCTCCATCGTGTCGAAGGTGCGTTTCATCTTGTACGAGTCCTGGCCCAGGATGTCGATCTCGGCCTTGTCCGCGAGGGCCTTCTTGAGGCGCCTGACCGATTCGTCGTCCTCTGGAACGTTGATTGACTCCACGACGAAGCGCACGAGCTCCACGCCGAACCCCGAGAAATCATTCGCGATCCTGTCCTTGCCCGAGGACCCGATCTCGTCGAGCAGGGTCGCGATCTTGAGGACGCTGATCTTCTGTCCGTAGAGCGTCTCGGAGATGAAATCCTGGAGCTTGGGAAGGATGATCAGGTCGCGGAACGACGTCCCCATCTGCTCGGAGCTCGCGGCATGCCAGGTGCCAATCGCCATGATGAGGAGCGCGCGCGCGTCGACGACCTTTATCGAGTACGAGCCGAACGCCCGCACCGGGATCGCGACGTTGTACACAGGGTCCTGTAGTTGCAGCGGGAGCTTGGTCCCCCACTTCATGTTGGGGACCTCGGTCTTGTTGATGAAATAGACCTCGGCGGGAAACGGCGACTGCCCCCCGAAGGGCAGGTTCACGAGCTTGTCAAGGAGCGGGATGTTCCCCGTCACCAGGGTGTGCCGGCCGGGCGCGAACGAATCGAGCGCCTTGCCATCCTTGAATAGAATCGCCTCCTGGTTCTCCATGACGAACACCTGCGCCCCCAGGGAGATGGCCCCCTCGGGAAAGCGGTAGATGATCTCTCCGGGCGCGTTTTTCCATTGGACTATGTCTATCAGTGCCATCGTGTTCTCCGGGAAACGGGTATGTATCGTATGTAACAAAGATTTTTCGCCGGGTCAAGAAAATATTGCCCTGCGCAAGGCGGTACCGCGCTATCGGACTTGTGCCGCAGATCAGGAACGGGGAGGAAAGGAGAAACGTTTGTGAAAAATTTTCGGGCGCCGATACGGCTACGTGTGTAGCGATACGCGAACCGTCCAAGGCCGCCTCATTCCCCGCGCCGAAGCGCGACTGCACCGTAGGCCGTTGCCATCGCCGCGCACAGTATCCATATAATGATCTCCCTGCCCGAGACGCCGAAAGGCCCGCCCGGAAAATCTCTTGACAGATACCTCGCCGCTCTTAGTATATCCGCGTTTCCCATGAATGCGGAACCTTTTGCCGCCGGACACGGGAAAAGTCTTCGGTGGGTGTAGCTCAATGGTAGAGCCCTGGATTGTGGTTCCAGTTGTTGCGGGTTCGATCCCCGTCATCCACCAACTTACCGCGCAGCCGCCTTAAAACCGAATCGTCACGGCATTTCCCTTCCTGTTCCACTCCACGCACGCGACGTTTTTCAAAATGTGTATTCCCCTCCCATTGCGCTTGAAAAAACATTCGGGCCGGCGGGGATCGGGCACGGCCTCGGGATCATAGCCGTCGCCCTCGTCCGTTACAACTATATCCAGCGATGACCGCCGTAGAACAATCGTGAGATGGACCTTCTTGCCCGCATCGTTCATGTTTCCGTGCTGGACCGCGTTCGTGAGCGCCTCGTCCAGTGAAAGGGCGTAATAATATTCATCGACCCGAAGCGCGGCCCCCTGTTCCTTTAAGCTGCGGAGGTATTCAATCGCTTCCCGGACTACAGGCGCGATCAGGGCGGCATCCGTGTGAATGTATTTATTAAAGGGCGCTACGTTCGTACGGGGCATGGTCAATCGTGTATCATTGCAATCAAATTGTCAATATGGTTTTGAAATTCGCCCGGTTTTTATCGCGCGCGTTATGTGAATTTGAAAATGCGAGTCGCCGCTTCACCTGCTGAGGGCGTCCACCGCCCCGATCACGATCTCCGGGTGCGCGTACTGCACCATGTGCCCCGTGTTTTTCAGCGGGATAAGTTTCACCGGGGGGACGGTTTTCTGCAGCCATACCGAATCCTCGAACGGCACGAGCCTGTCCGATTCCCCATGAATGACCGTAACGGGTTTCATGATGTATTTATAGGAGCGAGCGAGTTCCTCGACGCTTTCGCTAAAGCGCGTCTCCTCCTGGGAGGTCGTAACGATCACCTTTGTCTGCAGGAAGACCGTCATGCGTTTAACCAGGAAGTCGGCGGTCATCAACGATCCGTTGGGATAGAACGCGTCCCCGAATCCTTCCTCGACCATTCCCTTTCCCAACAGTCGCGCGGCGAGCGCCGCGAAACCACGGCCAAGGATGGGTATCCTGTTCAGGTAGAACACGGGATCGACGCCGTCGATCGCCCTGCAGACGCCCGCAATCGAAATGAACGCCTTTATGCCCGCGGGGTCGAGCGACGCCAGGGCGAGCGCGATCCCCCCGCCGTACGAATGCCCCACGACGATCACGTTTTTCAATCCCATGCCGTTGATAACGCCGCGCGCGAAGCGGGCGTTATCCTGAATGGTGTATTCAAGCTTGAGGGCGCTGCTGAACCCGTGCCCCGGCCGGTCATATGCCGTTACGCGATACCTTGCCGCAAGCGAGTCGAATACCGGGTCCCAGTCCTCGATGCAGCCCGGAAGTCCGTGTATGAGAAGGAGGTCCGGCCCCTTCCCGTGCTGGTAGCAGCGGATCTTTTCTCCCTGGACCGTTATATAATTCCCCTTGAAGGAGGAGGGAATCTCGATCCTGTCCCCGCTCACGATCCCGGCGATCACCGGCACGATGACAAGGGCGCACAGCAGTACGCCCGCAATGATATAAAGTTTTTTCATACGCCCCACGCTTATCTGTTTATTCCGCCGACTCACATCCCCAGCCGCGTCTTCATAGCCTGTACGGCCCGCTCCGCCTCGACCTTCACCGACTCGTTCCTGTCGCGCGCCGCGGCCTCGAGCCCTTCCAGCGACCTGGGTGAAGGTATATGTTCGAGCGCCTTCACCACCTCGAGGCGTACATCGTAAAATTTGTCATCCAGGAGCTTTACCAGCGCATCTATCCCGTCCTGTTCCTTGAGGGTTCCGATAGATTTTACGGCTGCGATGCGCACCTCCTTGTACTTGTCCGCACTGGCCCTGACGAGGAGGGGGAGCGCCTCCTTAAGGCCCAGGTGGCCGATGCGCGCGGCCGTCTCCATGCGGTCGTGCTCATTGCCCTCCATTTTCCTGACGAGCATGGTGAATTGCGAATCGTTGAGCGCCTTGAGCGCTTCCGCGGTGCCGATACGCTCGAGGGCTGCGCGCGCCGCGGCCCGCACCTCGGGATATTTATCCATATACGCCCCGATGAGCGGGTTCACCGCCCGCGCGTCCCTGATCTCGCCCAGCGCATGTATGGCCTCCACGCGAATATGAATATGCTCGCGTTCCAGGCAGGTTATGAGCTTTTCCACGACATGAACATCCTTGAGCATTCCCAGCGTCTTTATCGCCGCCAGCCGCACGGACAGGTTCTTGTCCTCGATTGAAGCCGCGAGCACCGCAGAGAGCCTCTGGTCGCTCACCCCCCGGGAGCCGATAAGGTGCAGCGCCTCGATCTTGTCGCCCGGGGAGCCGTCCCTGAGTATCTGCTCCAGGTTCTCGACCATTTCCTGGATATTCACCTCGCCGAATTTCAGCGTGGCGACCGTTCGCACGCGCGGATCCTGGTCATGGAGGAGCTTTTTCATCGCATCGAGGGCCGCAGTGTCGCTTGTCTTGGCCAGCGTGAGCATGGCGCTTATGCGCGTGTCCGGGTTTTTCGAGGAGAGCAGGTTTATGAGCCCCTGCGTATCGTTTTTTTCCACAAGCTTTTTGAAATTAGGTCCAAAAATTCCCATGGGTCTACCGCCATCGTTGGTTTATGTGGCCTGTATCACTCAGGCAGAGACTACAATGCCGAGGCGAATAATTCAACTTTTTTCTATGGTGGCAGATTAACGGAAATGGGGTCAGCGGCAATCGATCGGCTTCACGAGATCGCGTATTTTGCCGTTCCCACCCGCTTCCATGAATTCATCGGCGACCCTGCGGCTAGCAGATGCCACCTTCTTCCAGCACGCGACGCGCTCGTCGTCCCGTCCCCGGAAGAGCATAAAATCGTCACGATCGGGAATCTTTTTACCGGGGAGGGAGTCTACGAAACTTTTCGAGGGGGACACGAGCAGAACGTTTGACATGTTCGCTCCGGAGGGTTTCCTCCGGGGTAGCGACTTGTCGAACCACCCGGGAATGATGTACGGGTAGAAGTGAGGATAGAATACCAGGTCCTCCGGCCCCGCGGCGAAGGGCATGTCGAGATGGTAGTCGATAATGCCACCGTCCCTGTAGGTCCCCCCGGGCGCACCCTTGATGCCGTGTATGCCGCTCATCACGAGTGGTATGGAGCCGGAGGCCATGATCGCCTCGCGTATATTCAGCGCGGTGAGGGGTATGTGAACGGGCGGGAAATCGTTCATGGGCGCGAACGGCGCCGCCTCCCGCGGGTCGGAGAATATCGAGCGCTCGTAAAAATAACTCAGCAGCGAACGATGCGCAAGGTTCCCAAGCGCCGCGCCCGCGAGACAAAGCGAAAGGGGAAGCCGGAGATCGCTCGCCCCAATTCCTTTCGCCCTGACCGTGATCACCGAGAGCCGCATAACGGGATTGCTCAGGATGCTTCCCTCCTGCCCGCCAAGGTAGGCTTCCATGATTTTCTGCGATTCCGCAGTCACCTCCACGGCCGTGGGGCGCCGCGCGTAGCGCTGATTCACGTACATGTCTTCGAACGTGCGCATCGCCTTTTCGGGGTTTTTCGAGGCAAGGGCCGCCAGGCGCCACGCCCCAATCGACGAGCCGACGAGATGGAGCGGCTTCTTTCTCCGCGCGAACATCGACGGGAGTATCTTGTCGAATCCCGCGAGCACGAGCCACTTGGGCCCTCCCGACGCGCCGGCGACGATTTTTACAGTATCAGCCTTGAAGCCGCCGTCGCGGACGAGTTCGATAGCGCGCGACCCGGCCCTTATCTCGATGTTTTCGTACATGCGTTTCCTCTTGGTTTAAATGAATAAAATCCCCTGCCTGCATATTCTGCCGATTGCTTAAGTCCCCCTCCGGGGGATTTAGGGGGCCTCCTGAGGCAGTTGTTGTGATATTGGTAGGCGATTTCTTTAATTCTCTCCCTTGAGAAACCCGGGCCTGCTGAACGCAGGGTTGGGATATTCGTAGAAGCCCTGCTTGCGTTTCTGTCCCAGCCGTCCCTGGTCGACATATTTTTTAACGAGATCGGCGTTGCGCAGCGCCTGGGGGTCCTTATTTTTCTGCGCCCAGAAATTAGTTATGTGCCATACGGTATCGAGGCCTACGCTGTCCATGATCCCGAAGGGCCCTATCATCATATGCGTCACACCCATCCAGGCCCTGTCGATATCTTCCACCGAAGCCACCTCGTTGGCCGCAAGGCTTTGCGCGGAGAAGAAGAGCGCCGAGAGCATCGCGTTGAACACGTACCCGTGGTTTTCTTTCGTGAGCATGATCGGGAGCTGGCCGGTGCGTTCCGCAAAGGCCTTCACGAGCTCGATTGTCTCGGGTGAGGTTCCGGGGTGCGGCATGATATCGACGACGTTCGTCATCCTCGTGTCGTGAAAATGGTAGGCGAGAAACCTTTCGGGTCGTCCCGTCTGTGCCGCAATGTACGAGGGGAGCAGAGTGGACGTGTTCGTGGTGAAAACCGTTCGTTCGGGGCAGAGTGCATTGAATTGCGCGAACACCTTTCCCTTGAGCGCGGGGTCCTCGGGCACTGATTCGCTTACGAGGTCGGCGTTCGCCGCCGCGTGCGTGGCGTCGGTCGTATAGGATATCCGCGCGAACGCGGCGTCGCTCTCGGCCTGGGTAATCTTTTTCCAGTCGACGCTGCCCTTGAAAATGTTCTGGATCCTCCTCCGGGCGGTCTGGAGCATCTCCTCCTTGATGTCGTATATGACGACCTCGTATCCGCCAAGGGCGCACGGAACGCTTATCTGCTGTCCCATTGTCCCTGCGCCAATTATAAGCACCTTCTTAACGTCTTCAATTTTCATGGCGTGCCTCCTGCAATAATTATGTATGCCTTTACCATGCTGCCGCCTGCCGGCACTCGTATGGTTCGATCCATTCTTTACATCTAGAGCCCCGATTCACCGATTATCCTGAGCGCCGTGTTTTCCCCGATCTTCACACTGAAGATGAGCATCCTGAATCGTTCGTCCTTCGACTGCCCATGGTAAAACCGGTAATAGATCTGCTGCGCGATGACCGCGAGTCGGAATATTCCGAAGCAGTAGTAGTAATCGATGTTCCCCGCGTCCACGCCCATCGTGCCGGCGTACAGCTCGGCCTGCTCGCGGCGCGAGAGCATCCCCTCCACGTTCGTGGCCATCATCCGCGCGAACTGGAGCTCCTCGGAATCACCCGGCTCGACCCAGTACGCCAGCGAATTCCCCAGGTCCATGAGCGGGTCGCCTATAGTCGCCATCTCCCAGTCGAGAACCCCAATTATGTTAAGCGGGTCGTGTTCGTCCAGCACCACGTTATCGAACTTGTAGTCGTTGTGTATCAGCGACGGCCGCGGCGAATCCGGGGGCATCTTTTCCTGGAGCCAGCGCATCACCGTCTCGAAATCAGGCGCGTCGGGCGTGCGCGCGTCACGGTAGCGGGCGCACCATCCGTCGACCTGCCGCTTCACGTATCCCTGGGGTTTGCCGAAATCCTCGAAACCGATCTCACGGTAATCGAGCGCATGAAGCTCACAGAGCACCTTGATCAGGTTCGCCGAGAGCGCCCGGGCGTTTGCGGGCGTGAGCATAAGGTCCTCGGGAAGGTTTCTCCTGAGGATGGTTCCCCTGATGCGCTCCATCACGTAAAACGGTGAGTCCATAACCGACAGGTCGTCGCAAAAGAGCACCGGTTCAGGACAGTAGCGGAAATGCGGTTTGAGCACCTTGAGCACCCTGAACTCGCGTGCCATGTCGTGACCCGACTTGGGCTTCTTCCCCCGCGGCGGTCTTCGAAGAACCATTTCCCGCCCTCCCGATTTCAACAGGAAGGTGAGATTGGAATAGCCTGAGGCGAATCGGGTGACGGTCATGGGTTCTTCCAAACCGGGCACCGCCTCCCGGAGGAGGCCCCTCACCCTTTCAATATCGAATTCTTCACCCGTATACGCCGCGGTGGGTTCATCGATCCTGGCCATTGCATTCTCCAATGCGCGTTAATCGTCGCTCCCGGAGTGTCGTCGGGTTCCCCGGGATTTTCCGTTTATTTCTGGTACTTGTTCAGGTAGCGGCGGGCGAATGATGACTTGTGAACCTCGTCCGCACCGTCGTATATGCGCGCCGCGCGCTCATGCCTGAAAAAGTACGCGATGATCGTGTCGTCGGTCATGCCCAGGCCCCCATGCACCTGTAGCGCCCTGTCCACCACGCGCTGCATGGTGTTCGCGACTACGAACTTGATGAGCGCGATCTCGTCCCGCGCCTCCTTCGCCCCCAGGTTGTCGATCTTCCATGCGGCGTGCAGCGTCATGAGGCGCGCCGCATGGATCTCCGCCGCCGATTCCGAGATCCAGGACTGTATTATCTGCCGCGTGGCCAGGGTCTTGCCGTCGGGCGTGATCTTTCGTTCGCTCGCGCGCCGGCACATGAGGTCGAACGACCGGTTGCAGATTCCGATCCAGCGCATGCAGTGATGGATGCGTCCCGGTCCCAGGCGGTCCTGGGCGATGATAAAGCCCATGCCCTCCTTGCCCAGGAGGTTCGCCTGCGGCACCCTGCAGGACTGGTAGAGTATTTCCCCATGACTCGCGTAATCGCTCCCCGAATGGCCCATGACCGGAATGTTGCGCACCAGGTTGAACCCGGGCGTATCGGTGGGAACGATGATCATGCTCGCCTGCTGGTACAGGGGCGCCTCCGGATTGGTCACCGCCATAACGATGGCGAATTTCGACCCGTCCGCGCTCGATGTGTACCATTTCTGCCCGTTTATAATGTAATCGCCCCCTTCCTTCACCGCGGTCGTCTCCATCATCACCGGGTTTGAGCCGGGCATGTTGACCTCGGTCATCGAAAAGCAACTGCGGATGTCCCCCGCCGCGAGAGGCTTGAGGTATTTCTCCTTTTGCTCTTTTGTGCCGTGCTGATGCAGGATTTCTATGTTCCCGGCATCGGGCGCCTGACATCCGAATACGTAATGGCCCAGGGGAGAGCGGCCCAGCGCCTCGGACACGAGTCCGTGCTCCACGAGCGGAAGTCCCATGCCGCCCAGGTCCGCCGGTATATTGGGTCCCCAGAGCTCCATCTGCTTGACCATCTTACGCTTCTCGGCGAGCAACCCCACCATGTCGCGGAACTCCGCGTTGACGAACTGGTGTTCGAGCGGGATGAGCTCTCGGTCGACGAACTCGTTGATCATTGTGAGGATGGTCTGCATTTTATCGGATATTCCAAAGTCCATAGCGCCCCCCTTACCTGGTTATTGTGCCGTTATAGGCGGGATTTTGACCGATTCGCGTATCGGTCATTGCAGCCGGCTGCTGTGGGGGAGTTATTCCCCTTCCGCATCCGGTTGCGTTCCGGTCGGTATATCTCATTAATCGCGTTCACGCCATTCACACCGGCATCCTTTGAGTAGGATGCAATATCGGCGAAAATCTGTCAACATTTTTTACGAACGAACGTTCGTTTTTTGGATTACGCAGGCGTGATCCGGCCGGGGGAAAGGCACTGCTGACGGGATATGAGGCACGATCAAATACGTAGTGTATCTGCATTCCTGGCGGTCATCCCTGTGGGGGTGTGCGTTTCGTGCCGGGATAAACCCCTGGTTGCCCCTCTGCTACAGGTAAAAATGACTTGTGAAAAAGCGCTTGCTGTGCGTTGGTTTTATCAGTATCATCATAAATATAAAAACATCAGCGGTCCGGCATGAAAATCACGGTTTCGATATTAATCCTCCTACTTGCAGCCAGCGGCCTTCTCCCCGCGTTCGCGGATTGCGAAAAGGGCGATTGCACCAACGGAGAAGGCACGTATGTATGGGTGGATGGGGCCAGATACGCCGGCGCATGGAAAGATGACGCCCCGAACGGCAAGGGGGTCATGACCTGGTCGAACGGCGACAAATATGACGGCGACTGGGCCAAGGGCAAGCGGCACGGCGATGGCGTATATTCGAAGTCGGACGGTTTGACTTACCAGGGGCAATGGGAAAACGGATACCCGCACGGGAACGGGACGGTGACGCTTCCCAACGGTGACAAGTTTCGCGGGCAGTGGAAAAACGGCGCCAGCGAAGGCATGGGCACCTACACCACGCGTGAAGGGCTCGTCATGCCCGCGGTCTGGAACGGCAACTTCCTGGGTCGCTAGCCCGTCGGGGCGGTGTCGTCCCGGAGCGCCGGCGAGCCGTTGACCCGCGTCAGGATGCAGTAGGCGGTAACGGAAACCAGCACCACCCCCCCGCCCGCGAGGGACCATGCGCCGGGACGCTCCCCCATGAAAATGAAAACCCAGAGCGGATTGAGTATGGGCTCGATGATCGGAATTATTATCGCTTCAAGCGCGGGTACGTATTTTATAGCGTTCGCGTACAGGTAATAGGCCAGGCCCAGCTGCAGCGTTCCCAGGAGCACGAGGGGAATCGCCATGCGGGCATTCGGAATCTGCGCGCCCATGAACGGCAGGCATACCAGCGCGGTGATCACATTGCCCACCAGTATGGTTTCAGCCGGCGAACCGCTTTTCTGGTACCTGAGCGCGATTATGAGGAATGCCAGCGAAAGGCCGCTCACCACCGACAGGATATTGCCCAGCTGTCCCCCCGCGTCGATCTTGTCGCCGAAAAACATCGCCACGCCGCACAGGGCGAGCGCCATGGTGAGCCATCCCCGCAGGCCGACTTTTTCTTTTAGTATTATTATGCCCAAGAGGGCTACGTAGATCGGGGCGGTGTACTGAAGTATGATCGCGTTGGCCGCGGTTGTTAGCTTGTTCGAGATGACGAACAGGATGACCGTCCCCACGTAGGCGATCCCGCCCCCCATTTGCGGCAACGACCAGGTGATCTTCGGTTTTCCCACCAGCAGGAGAAGGGTAATCGCGGCAATGAGGCTGCGCCATCCCGCGATGGACATGGGATGCAGATCGATCATCTTGATGAAAATGCCGCCGGTACTCCAGAGAACCGCCGCACACACCAGCATGAGGCGCGCGCGGACGCCGTCGCTCATACTATCAACCCGCATCATGCATCCCCCCGTCCGTACCGTCATCCTTCCGCGCAAGCTCGCATAAGGCGAGCGCGCTCAAGACCGCCTTCGGCACGAACGAGGACATGAGCGCGTATTCCTGTTCCTTTAAGCCGTCGGCGGTCGATTCCGCGCAATGGCAATTATCACCTGCCGGTCCCAGGCCGTCGATAACCGGGAGAGTATCCCACAATAAATTTCCATCGCTGATCCCACCCCGGGGCGCGGCGAGAATTCCCTTCCCCATTACTGCTGCCGCCCTGGACCATGCCGCAACGAGTGAACCGGTGCCGGGATTCATGGGCCACGAGGGGTTCGTCCGGAGCAGCTCGACGCGCGCGACGCAGCGGAACGATCCGTCCGCGCTCCCCACGGTCGAATACCCATTATATGAAAGTGCTTTTTCGACCGCCCCGGAAAGAACCGCCGGGTCGAACGCGCGGATCTCCATCCCGGCATCGCAGCTGTCGGGAACCCTGTTGAGCGCAGTCCCCCCCTCTACCGTCCCTACGGTGCAGGTAAGCCCCGCGGCATAGTCGGTAAGCGCTTCCAGTTTCGGAAGCAGGTCGGCCATCTGGAGGATCGCGCTCGCACCGCGCGCATGATCGCTTCCCGCGTGGGCACTTTTCCCTGAAGTGGTTACCCGCATGACGGCCCTTCCCTTGCGCGCGGCGGTCAAAATGAATTCGTTTTCCGCGTGCTCCCCGCTCTCGAAGACGAGGCATGCCCTGCCGGTCGTTCCCAGCGCCTCCCTCGCGATCGCCCCGAAGTCGTCGGATTCCGTTTCCTCCGTCGCATCGAAGAGAAGCTCCCATGAAAAACGTTCGAATGCATCGGGTGCGAAACGCCTCAAGGCGTCGATCATCATGAGCATCACCGCAGTGCCGCCCTTGATGTCATTGGCGCCCGGACCGTATATGCGGTCCCCGGCTATTCTGAAGACGAAGCCGTTGCGCACTTCCTCCTCTGCGGTGAACACGGTATCGAGGTGGGAAACGCAGCCTATCTTCTCCGGCGAAGTACCGGCCCTGGAAAGGAGCAGGTGGTTGCCGCATCCTTTATATACCGAGCTAATTTTCCTTCCCGTGAAGCCGCGCTTCTCGAACACGGCGCGGGTATAATCGCAAAGCCTGTTCACGCCCGCCGCGTTCATGGTATGCGAATTAATCGCGATCATGTCGGAAAGCACCCGCAGGTAGCCCGGGAGCGAATCGGAGAGAAATCGATCCATCGATCGCGCGCGTTCTTTCATTGTTGGGGGGGTCCGATTCTCCATCAGCCGTTCCCCGCACCGGTTTTTGCCGCACGCCGGAAAATCTTTTCCCGGTAATAATACAGGAGTCCCGACGACGTGAGCAGGAGCCCGAGCATCGATGGAACAAACGCCGTGATGAGGGTGATCGCCAGGTACGCCAGGTGAAACACTATCACGGCGACGACGCTGTACGGATACAGCCATGCCTTGTAGGGGCGCGGCGCGTCCGGATATTTTTTTCTTAGTATGAATACCGAGGCGAAGGTCATGATGTTGAAGACGGTTCCCGTAACGGTGAAAAAATCGATGATCGCCTCGTAGGAGTTTTTCTCGGCGGCGGCGAACGCGAGAAGCACCGTCGCCCAGGCCCCCTGGAAGATAAGTGAATAGTTGGGCGTCTTGTAGCGAGGATGGATCTCCGAGAGCTTTTTAAAGAAGAGGCCGTCGGAGGCCATCGCCTGCCAGGTGCGCGCCTTGCACAGGATCTGCGTACCTACGTTTCCAAACGTGTTCAGCATCACCGCCCCGGATATGAGCGCCCCGCCAAGGGCGCCCGCGGCCATTTGAATCGCGTCCACGGCGATCCAGCTCGATTCCTTGAATTGTTCGACGGGAAGCTGGTACAGGTACGCGGAATTCGCGCCTATATAAAGAATGAACACACCGGATATTCCCACGAAAAGCGAAATCGGCAGGTTGCGCCGGGGATTCTTTACCTCTTCCGCGACGTAGGTAGCGCCTTCCCATCCGCTGTAGGCGAAAAAGGAATAGCGCATCGCCGTCCCGAACGCGAGGAGCGTTCCCCAGGTGAATTGTTCGGGCCACAGGGGAGCGCTAAAGTGGGCAAAATCGCCGGGCGCGGTGAAGCAGGTCCCGATCACGGCACCCAGCGCGAGGACCTTCACGAAACTGAACACGTCCTGGACCACGCCGCTTAAAAACACGCCGAAGCAGTTCACCAGGGTGAGCACCCAGATCGTCGCGCATGCCACTGCCAGGATACCAGTCCCCGAGAGCCCCTCTCCCGTGCTTATTCTGATCAGGGCGCCGGTATGCTCCGCGAAGACGAGGGCTACCGCGGCGATGGAGCCGGTTTCGGCGACGAAAAACATGGCCCACCCGCGCAAAAATGCCCAGATGGGGTTGTACGCCTCGCGTAAAAAGACATACGGTCCGCCCGATTTGGGTATCATCGCCACAAGCTCTGCGTAACTCATGGCTCCGAAAATGGTGATGATCCCTCCAACCAGCCACACGAGGCCGAAAAGCCCCGTGGAGAGCGTGCAGGCCATGATGATGCCGGGGGTACGGAATATTCCTGAGCCGATTATTCTTCCTATGACGATGGATACGGTTTCCGTGAGGCCAAGCTCGCGCTTGAGCTCCGTATCCTCCGAGAAGAGCGTGTTCGGCCGGCCGCCCGGCGAAACAGGTTTACCGCCTGTCATAGGCGGGCATCCATGGGGAATTCACGACACGGCTCATTTTCCTGCCTCCACGCGTTGGAAAACCCTGCGTAGCGCGCGATGCCCTGGAAAGCAAATCATTTTTACAAATATGGAAGGAAAGCCGAAAAGGCCGGAGGAAAGGTCATTTGTTCTTCAAAATTGATTTGAGCGAAGCGAGAATCTCTTTTTCCCCAAACGGTTTGTGGACCAGGCGCACATTGCGCATCCGCGCGTGATGCCGGCTTTCATCCAGGGAAGCCGTGAGCAGCATGACGGGAATTTTAAAATTGCGCGCGATGGATTTGCCCAGCTCGCCTCCGTGGGAGTGCCCGTCTATAAGCTCATCCATTATAAGTACATCGGGTTTCTGGTTCCTGATCTTTATCAGCGCCTCTTCGCTTGAATAGGCGTGCTCTATCGTGGCGTATCCCATGCGGTTGAGCATTCCCCTCAGGTCGAGCGCGATTATCCTTTCGCATTCGGCGACGAGTATGTGCGTATCGGCGAAATTATGAGCCCTGTTTCCCATCACTTCCCTGTTCGGCACAATAAAGCGTCAACTGAAGCGAGTTATCAGCCCCTATAAAAAAAGGAGCGGATATCCGCCCCCTTTTACAACATGCCGTTCGTTGAGTTCTACAGCATACGCTGCAGGCGGGCGAGATGCTCCTTCGCCTCGCGAACCATGCGATCGAGCAATTCCTTACATGTGGGGATATCTTTGATAAGCCCTATCGACTGGCCCACCATCATGGGCGCAACATCGACATCGCCGTTTTCCCATGCCTCCTTCACCCGTTTCCCGGAAATGAGGGGGATGAGATCCTCGAAGCCGCAGCTCTTTGACTCGAGATCGAGGACCTGCTCCACCGTTTTATTACGAAGCGCCCGTCCCTGCAATCCCAGTGTCTTGCAGATAAGCGTTGTTTCGAATTCCTGGCGCTTGAGAATCTCCTGCTTGATGCGCTCATGAACAAGGCATTCCTTCGTGGCCATAAACCGGCTCGCCATCATGACGCCTTCCGCGCCCAGGGTGAAGGCGGCCGCCATAGTCCTTCCGTCGGCGATGCCGCCCACGCTAACCACCGGGATTTTTACCGATTCCGCAATGCGCGGCGTGAGGACCATCGTGGTCACGTCGTCGTTTAACGGGTGCCCCCCCTCCTCGATGCCCGCGGCGTAGATGCCGTCGTATCCGACCTTTTCGGCGTGAACGGCGTGCCGGACCGAACCGACTTTATGAAAAAGCCTTACGCCCGCTTTTTTGAGCGTCTCCACGTATTCCATTCCGCATGCCTTGTCGACGGGGGTGCCGGAGATCTCGAGGCCCGACACGCGTTCCTCGGCGCACACGCGCAGGTACATCTGGTGATGCGCGGCGGTGATGTGCACGGACGGCAGTATCGTCACGTTCACCATGAAAGGCTTCGAGGTGAGTTTTCGCGTCTGGGCGATGGCCGCGCGGAACTCCTCCTCGGTGTCGTAATTGCCGGCGGTCAGGTTTCCCATACCGCCCGCGTTCGAAATGGCCGCGCAGAGCTCCGGCTTGCAGAGCCACATCATGGCCCCGCATATAATGGGATATTCGATCCCGAACATGTCCGTTATTCTCGTTTTCATCTCTTCCTCCGCACTCAATAGTGAAATTACCGCCCGGGACCCATCCACTATAAAAATAATTCCCGGGGTGTAAAGATAAAATTTTGCATACCGGCGGACGCACCCCCGGCATGGGGTACCGGAAACGGCACGTGCCGGTATTCCCCTTCTCCCCGCGCGAATAATTGATATTTCTGGAAATATTCTCTTGATAAAATTCGTTTTTCATGTCATGTACTGGATGTAAAAGGACGGCTCCCCTTGGAGCACCGTCTCATACGCACGGATGTTTCTAAGCAGTGCGCGCAGGTGCCCGATACCACGGAGAAGAGCTGACGCTGAAGATGGAGACCATGAACGGCAATACCCGGCCCCGCATCATAATCGCCGAAGACGAGCGCATCATTTCCACGGATATTCATTTTTTTCTCGAATCGCACGGATACGAGATCGTCGCTTCGGTCGAGTCCGGCGAGGAGCTTATTAGTAAGGCTGCCGAGCTCCGTCCCGACCTCGCGCTGGTAGACATCATGCTCGCGGGGACGCTCGACGGAATCGAGGCGGCCACAAGACTGCATGAGCACTTAGCGATACCCGTCATCTTCATAACCGCGCATTCCGATGACGCCACGATCCGGCGGGCGAAGAACAGCAAGGCTTACGGCTATATCATTAAGCCGGTGAATCACAATGAGCTCTACTCCACGATAGAAATGGCGCGTGCACGGCGGGAGCTGGAGCTGCAGCTCGAGGCGAGCCGCCTCGATCTGAAGTTTTCCGAGGACAAGTTTTCGCGCGCCTTCATCCAGAGCCCCGTGGCCATGATTATCACCAACCTGAAAACGGGGAAGATCGTGGATGTGAATGACAAGCTGCTGGAGCTCTCCCTCTACGAAAGGGATGAGATTATCGGACACAGTACGCTGGAACTGGGCCTGTGGGCCGACCCGGCGGACCGGGAAATGTTTACCGAAAGGCTTGCCAGGGACGGACACATTGACAACCTTGAGGTCCGGCTGCTCGACAAATCGCGCACCCCGCACCTGGTGTCCTTGAATTCCTCCCTGGTTTCAATCGGCACCCAGGAGCACACGGTCTCGCAGCTGCAGGATATCACCCTCCGGAAAAGCTTCGAGGAAGAGCTTATCAAGACCACCAAGTTCGAGGCCGTCGCGATCCTCTCGGGAGGAATCGCCCATGATTTCAACAATCTCCTGACGGTGATTTCGGGAAACGTGGCGCTCATCCGCATGGTAGTGAGCGACAATGAAGAAGTCACGGAAAGCCTCGATGAAATGGAAAAAGCCTCCAACCTCGCAAGGGATCTCTCCTACCAACTGCTGAATTTTGCCCGTATATCCCGCCCCGCCATCGAGGTTGCGAACGTGGACGATTTCCTGCGCGAGGACGCGAAATTAGCGGAAGCGCATCCGGCCATCACAGTGAGGTTTCAAAAACAGCCCGGCCTCTGGTCGGTGCGCGCCGATATCTCGCTCATGAAACGGGTTATGTACCATCTTTACGCCAATGCCATCGACGCGATGCCGGAAGGCGGCACGGTCCGGGTCGATTGTTCCAACGTACACATGGATGGAAAAAGCCCGGTACCGCTCGCGGAGGGGGATTTTATCTGTCTGCAGGTGATCGATTCCGGGGCGGGGATTCCCCAGGAGAATCTCAATAAGATATTCGACCCGTATTTCAGCACCAAGACCAATTACAGCGAGAAGGGCATGGGCTTGGGGCTTTCGCTCGTCTACTCGATAGTGAAACGGCACCGGGGGCTCATCCAGATCGACTCGAAGGTCGGCGAAGGCACTACCGTTACGGTCTACCTTCCCGCGGCGCGCTGAAAAGGAGAACCCGGCCCCGTCATCGCCCTGAGGGCGCGCAGTCCCCTCCCGCATGTTCGATAAGTTTCCCGTATTCGATTTTCATGCATCTCCCCTGGACCGCCTTGAGACCCGCCGCCTTCGCTTTTTCCGCCGATTCGCGATGCGCCAGTCCCAGTTGCATCCAGACCGCACCCGCATTGATCTTTATGGCCTCGTCCACGATGCCCGGGATCGCGTCAACCTGGCGGAATATGTCGACCACGTCGATCTTTTCGGGCACCGAGGCCAGGTCCGGGTAGCTCCTCTCCCCCAGTATCTCTTTCCTGGCGGGATTTATGGGAATGACGCGATATCCGTGTTCCTTCAAATATCTCGCCACCTTGAAGCTGTCCCGTTCGGGATTGTCCGATAAGCCCACAACCGCTACCGTTTTCGCGGTCTTTAATATCGCGGCGAGTTCCGGGTCAGGCGGGTTCGAATCCGCGACTTCGCACGATTCCGTCAATCCCTGCTGCGTATGGCGGTCCGATAGTATGTAGTCATCCCTTACGGGGCTCCATGAATCGTATACCGTGCATGGTCCATCCAACGCGGCCGCCGCATGCTTCGCACCGGGCGGTATCGTGATCGCGTCCCCCGCGCGAAGGGTGTGATCCTCGCCCTCCAGCGTGAACTTGAGCGCCCCCGCAATGACCACGGTGATTTGCTCGTGGGGATGCGCGTGAAGCGGAAGGACCGCTCCCTCTCCAAGGGTGACGAATGTCACCATGAGCCGTTCGAGATGCACCGACCGCAGCATTATTCCCGGGGCTATGGTTTTTCCAGGAAGCTCGTCTATGCGCACGTGCGCCATGGGATACCTCCTTTACTCCTCTTCCTGCAGGTACCTGCGTATTTTTTTCCGGATCGATTCCGGGAGCTTGATCCCGATGCTCCGCAGCCGCAGTTCGTACTTGTTGAAGGAATGTATATGCTGCGAGGTCGTCACGAATATCTTGAAATACGACCGGATGCTTCCCTCGAGCTCATTGCGAAACTCCATATCCCTGTTAAGCATGTCCTCCAGCGGCGCGATGACCCTGTAGTTAATCGGGCGGCATATGGAGCGATAGGCGACGAAGCGCTGGAGCGTCTCGCACTCGTAATTCTTTTCCAGGATGCTCTTTTCCACCAGGCTGAGATCGACGCAGTCTATGATTTCGAAATCGTAGTGGCTGCCCAGGATTTCCCGGAGCATCTCCTCGGCCTGCTTGTAAAGATCGCATGAGTGGGTCTCGCACGCGCCCCCCGTATTGCACCGCAGGTACAGCACGAAATCTATGTCCGAGCTTTGGGCTGAAAGCCCTATGTTCACCGAGCCAACCAGGTCCATGGCGATCTCGCCCTTCATCCGCTCCTCGACCAGCCGCGCGACCTCCTCGAGACGATCCACGCGCTCGTCGGTCTCCGGGGTCTGGAAGAGCCGGAAAAACTGCTTGATCTCGTTGAAAAGCTGTATCTCGGGGATGTGGGAGGATTTCCTGATCTGGAGGTCGTAGTTGTCATTCCGCTTTAGTGCCGCATAACGATCGAGATCGATGATCATTTCGTCCCAGCCCGTCCCTGCGCGCCGGTACTCGGCGATGTCGAATATCCTGTCGCGGGCAAGCTTCCTGAAAACGACCTTCTGCACCTCTCTCCGGTCGATGTCCACCTCGAAGAAAAACCCGCCCTCCTTCACCTCCCCGTTTATCTGCGTCACCTCGCCGAAATTGGAAGGGTTGAGGTACACCGTGTCCTCGACCATCCGCATGCCCCATTCATTGTGCACGTGTCCCGTGAGGCAGAGCAGCACGTTGTTGTTGTCGCAGTAGGTTCGCAGCGCGGGCGATCCCGAGGGGCCTATGAACGAGATGCGGTCCAGGACCCCGTGCGCCGGCTGGTGGGTTGCGATGATGTCGGGCTTGGCGGCCTTGAAAAAGTTGTACATCTCGTTGTGCCGGTCGTAGACGCCGATCCCCGCCTTGTAGCGCACCACGTATCGTTCCGGGATGCCCGCGGTCCAGATATCCGCCCCGCCGTACCCGGCGATTTTAATATCCTCCACCTGGTGCCAGTGGAGGTGCAGGTCCCTCTCGTGGAGCGAGGTGAACTTGAGGTCCATGTCGTAGTTGCCGGGAAGGCAAAAAACCGGCGCCTTTTTCCATGACACAATATTTTCGAGAACCTTGTACTTCTGTTGCATGACCCGCCTTGCGCGAATCGTATACTGCTGGTAGCGGGACCCCTTGGATTGCACCTCGTCGGTGACGTCCGGCTTCTCGAGGAGCTCGTCGACAAAATCCTCGATGAGCGTCTGTTCCCTGTCCATGCGCCGTCGGAGCCCGTGGAAAAAGCTCTGAAGCTCGTGGTAGCGGATGGCGCTGTCCATGTTGTAGAAGGGAATGTCGATAAGATCGCCGGAGACCACGTAGACATCCGCGACCGTCTCGGCGAGGAGCTGCATCACGTGCTCGAAGGCGCCGTGAATATCGGTCAGGTAGATGAGCTTCACGCGGAGCCCCGCGCACGTAATCTTTGAACGCACACCAGGGCAAGAAGCAGCACTATCAATAACAGGGACAAGTAAAGCACGATGTCTCCCACCCGGGAGTACATTGTATCGCGGTTCATGGAAAAATCCATATCGGCGACCAGGAATCCGGGTTCCATGAGGGGTATGGAGGCGGTGATACGCCCGAAGGGGTCCACGACGGCGGTAAGCCCGGAGTTGCCCGCGCTCACGAACCAGATACCGTTCTCGACCGATCTGAATGTCGCGCAGGCGAATCCCTGCATGTGTCCGCGGTAGGTGTCCGTCCAGCCCAGGTTGATTATATTCACAAAGAAATCCGCCCCCCGCCTGCGGTATTCCCTGCACAGCCGGAAAAATATCCCCTCGTAACAGATGAGCGGCGCGAATTTCTTTCCAACGGCGCCAAACACCACAGGCGCGTAGCCCGGCACGAAATTGGAACCGCCGAAGTCATTTGAAATCTGTTTTATCCAGGGAAAGAGGGCCTCGTAGGGAAACCACTCGCCGAACGGGACAAGGTGAATCTTTGAATAGGTCTGGAGGACGGTCCCTTCCGCGCCGATGAGCGCCGCATTGTTCTGGAAGTGCATGGTGCGGTTTACCACGTCGTCAAGGACGCCGATCTCCCCGGTCACGAGCGGCGTGCCCGATTTCTTCGCAAGGGAGAGCACTTCCTTTTCGAACGGGTTCAACCGGTTCATCGCGAAGTTGTAGGAGATGAGCTCAAGCGTCGCGGATTCGGACCAGACGAGCAGGTCCGGCTTCTCTTCGATCGCGC
The DNA here is from genome assembly GCA_004297825.1 of Spirochaetota bacterium. Lineage (NCBI taxonomy): Bacteria > Pseudomonadati > Spirochaetota > Spirochaetota bacterium. The sequence goes on along the minus strand of SCSX01000083.1, from coordinate 6,799 downwards.
GCATGCTCCAGCGCTTCAATTCGCGGAGGTAATCGAACCGGTTCAGGTGCCATTCCTCCCATGGATCTATGCAGGTTTGTACCATGGCTACGCGGATTTTGTCGCGGTCCCCGTCGCCGGGCACATGCACCCGCAATGCCCCCCATGCGCAGGACAGGAGGACGATTGCGGCTATGACGGCGACGCAGACATATTCGGCGCTCCTGACCTGTTCGCGGAACCGCCATCCGTGTTTTCCCAGGACCGTCACCAGGTCGGCGATTGCCGTATTCGCGGCGATAACCAGGAAGGTTATCCCGAATATCCCGGTCACTGCTGAAATTTGGATGAAGGATGTAAAAGTATACTGGGAATGCCCCCAGTAGGTCCAGGGAAACGCGAGGTGGCCGACGGACTGGATGCCGTCGACGACAACCCACAGCGCGGGGAGGATGGCCCACCTGAGCGCGGGAAAGCGCCGCGCGAGCATTTCGGCCAGCCATATCTTCGATGTGAAAATGAGCGCCAGCACCGGCATAAGCACCGAAAGGATGACGATGTACCCGCCCGGCACCTTACTGCCGAACTGCCCGATCCAATTGTAAAGAAGCGTGATCCCGAAAATTCCCGTGACGAGCGATGCGCGAAATACCTCCCGCGGTTCCCGGTCCCTCACGTATACAATGAGCGGTACGAACGCGAACCACGCGAAGGCCGGGAATGCTTTCAGGAACCAGACGTCGTACGTGGGAAAGGAAAGCCACATGAGCGCGCAGGTCAGCAGATAATAGCGTTTCACGATAGCGGCTCCTATTTTCGAATTGCGCAGCGCGTTCATTCAGCTTCCCCCATAATCTTCAGGAATTCAGTCTCGTCAAGAATGGTTATTCCCAGCTCGCGTGCTTTCTTGAGTTTGGAACCGGCGTTTTCCCCTGCCACTACGAAGTCCGTTTTACGGCTCACCGAGCCGGCTGCCCTTCCCCCGAGCTTCTCCACGAGGGCCTCCGCCTCTTCCCTGGAGAGGTGCGCAAGCGTTCCCGTGATCACGAAGGTCTTACCCGCAATCCCCGCCCTGCCCTCGGGGCCCGCCGGCTCGTCGGTAATCCTCATCCCCGCCCGCGCGAGGTCGTCCAGCAGTTTCAGGTTTTGCCCGTCCTTAAAAAATGATGATACCGATTCCGCGACTCCCGGTCCCACCTCGTGAACCTTCATGAGCTCGTCCGAAGTCATGCCGGTAAGCGCGGCCAGGTTTTTCGCCGAACGCGCGATCACCTTGGCGACGTGGTCGCCCACGTTTCGTATGCCGAGACTCCTCAGGAGGGACGAGAGCGCTATTTCGCGCCGCGTATCGATCGACGCGAGAATCTTTTCAGCGAGCTTTTCTCCCATGCGCTCAACGGCGAGCAGGTCGTCCATGGTGAGCGTAAAGATGTCGGCCGCGGTGCGCAGGCGTCCGGATTCGTAGAGACGCTGGATGAGCTCGGGCCCGAAAAATTCGATGTCCATCGCGTCCTTCGAGACGAAATATTTCAGGGATTCCAGCCGCTTGGCCGGACACGCGTCGTTCACGCACCGTATGAAGATATCTTCCCTGGCCAGGACCGAACCGCACGACGGGCATGCGTCGGGTGCGACGATGGCGCGCGCGTCGCGCGGCCTCTTGCCGGGCAGCGTCTCGGTCACCTTGGGGATCACGTCGCCGGCACGGATCACGCGGACACTGTCCCCGATCATGAGGTCAAGCCGGCGTATCTCGTCAAAATTGTGGAGGGTCGCGCGCTTGACCAGCACGCCGCCTATATTGATGGGGTGCAGATTCGCGACCGGTGTGACGACGCCGGTCCGCCCCACCTGGAAATCCACGGACACGAGCGCGGTTACGGCCTCGCGTGCGGGGAATTTCCAGGCGACCGCCCAACGCGGCGCCTTGCTGGTGGAGCCCATTATCTCGCGCGGACCAAACCCGTTCACCTTCACGACGACCCCGTCGATATCGAAATTCAGGGTATGCCTGTTTTCCCGCCACTTCCGGTAGAATTCCTTCATCTCTTCGGCCCCGCCGAATATCACGTGGGACGAGGCGGGGAGTCCCTGCTTCCGGAAAAACGATACCAGCTCCTCCTGGGTGGAGGGAGCCGGCGCGCCTTCGATTCCGCCGATCCCGTACAGCACAATATCGAGATCCCGCGAGGCGGTCACCCTCGTATCCAGCTGGCGAAGCGAGCCGGCCGCGGCGTTGCGCGGATTCGCGAACGGCGCCTCGTCCGCGGCTTCGCGTTCCCTGTTGATCCTGTCGAATTCGTCGTGGCGCAGGAACACCTCACCACGCACCGACAGGTACGACGGCGCATCGGCGCCCTCGAGTTTTCGGGGAAGGGACTTGATCGTGGCGATGTTCGCCGTAACGTCCTCGCCTACCTCCCCGTTTCCCCTGGTCGAGCCGCGCGCGAATCGGCCCCCCTCGTACACGACCTCCACTGCAAGCCCGTCGAACTTGAGCTCGGCCGAGTACGGGGATGCCGCGCCGGCACCCAAATACTTCGCGCACCGCGCGTGGAACTCATCGAGCTCGTGCTCATCGTTGATGTTGCCCAGGCTCTGCATCGGGGGATCGTGACGCACCTCGCCAAAGCTCGACGAAACGCCCCCTCCCACGCGCCGCGAGGGCGAATCCTCGCCGCGCAGCTCGGGGTGGGCGCGCTCGATTTCAACGAGTTCGGCCATGAGCGCGTCGTAGGTCGCGTCATCGACCAGGGGCTGGTTGAGATCGTAGTAGTGACGATTATGCCGTTCGAGTAACGCCGCGAGCTCCTGGTAACGCGCGCGGACGTCGTCCTTTTTTTTCATGGATTCCTGCCGCTCGATTTCACGAAAATGTTCCGGGCCGCGCCGGACGATTTCAGTAGGATGCCACCGCGGAGAGCAAAGTCAAATCCTTTTATTGAACGGCGCGTCCACGGCGGTGAGGTCGTTCATTCGCCGGACCACCGCCTTGATCTTCGCGTCCAGGTTGATCATGTACGCGCGCTCGGGCTGCTTGTCCCCCGTAAGCGGATCGTACTCTTCCCCCTTGATGACGGCGGCTATTGCCGCCGTATCGCCTCCATGCTCCCCGACGAGAAACTCGATCCGCTCCCTGAACCTCTGCGTGTGCGCGATCGCCCTCGGGATGTACGCGCGCGCGTCTTCCCCGGTGTAATAGGACCCGTGCGCCAGGATGAGTATTTCAACGTCCAGACCCCTGAGGCGCTCTATCGAGCGCAGATACGTGTCGAAGTCGATGAGAAACTCGCTGAAGATATAGTCCCCCCGGCCGGGAACGCCCACCGTCTCGGACGGTATGAGCGCCTTGATTTCGGGGATGTAGTACGAAAGCATGTCCCTCGTATGGCCCGGCGTCTTGATGACGCGCACGGTCCTGTCCGCCGATACGCGTATCTCCTCCCCGTCGGAAAGCACGCGGTCGACGGTGAAGGGCTCGAATTTCACCTCGCCCGGCTGCCCGAAATCGTTGAGCCGCGTAATGAGCGCGATCGCGGACGGTTTCTCCACTATACGGGCCCCCTCCTCCGAACCGCAGACCGCGAGACCGGGGAATTCCCGTTTGAGATATCCCGCGGAGCCGCAATGATCGAAATGCATGTGCGTGAGGAACAGGTAGGCCGGCCGCCGGCCGTCCAGGATCACGCGCGCCTCGTTCGCATACGAAGGCCCGAACGCGTAGATTCCGGCCTCGAACAGTGCGGGCATCTCGCCGTCCAGGAGGAACGAGGGAACCGGCGCGGGCCCCAGGCAGTAGAGTGAATCGGTTATTCGGGAAGGGTTGCTCGGCGCGCGCATGGGCGTTCTCCGGAAATGAATATCGGCCCAATTGGCCCGAATCCGCGGGCTGCGTCAAGAATATATTGTGAAAGAAGGGATGGGGCGCCGATGCGCCGGCAGGTGGTATCAGACCGCGGCCGTATACCGAATTTCCTTGGTATCCGCGTCGATGAAAAATTTCACGTTGTCGAGCTTCTGGTCGATCTTGCGCATCTGTTTCTTGATAGAAAGCATGGTCCCCGGGAATACGGCGTCCATGACCATGACCGTGGGTTCCCTCTCGAGCTTGAGCTTTTCCTCCGCCTCCACGCGGCGCAGGTCGATCTCCTTCTTGACCTTGTTGAAGCCCTGCAGCTCGGTGATGAGCGCGATACAGGATTTCTTTTTTATGGGGGGAAGGATCGCCAGGAACTTTTTGGGGTCCTCGAACACGCCCTCGCCGAAGCTGGTCTTGAGCTTGGTCATCACCTCGTCGATCTTTCCCTGGATACCCTCCAATTCTTCGCGTATGCCCACGATCTCGCGCTCGACGAACAGGCTCCGGCCCACGTTTATCTTGGTAACGTTCTCCTTGGGAACGCCTATGACGTTGGCAACCACCTCGTGGCGCGCGGTGATTTCGCCCCCGATGATCTTCCCCGTCTTTCCGGTCATGACGACCTTGTCGTTGGAAAACACCCGGCTGTTGATGATCGAGTCCTCGATCTGTATCTCGAGCACCGCCTCGACGTCGCAATTCAGGAGGTATTTCGCCTTGATCATGCCCCCGGCGACGACCTTCATGTTTCCCCGGCCCGCCAATCCCTGCTTGACGACGATATCGCCGCCCGCCTCGAGGTATGCGTCGTCGGCGTTCTTTTCGATTATGATATCGCCCTTGGCCCTCACGGTGAATCCCGGGAGCACCGAGCCCTGTATCTGCACGGATCCGTTGAAATCGATGTTGCCGGAATCGAAATCCACGTTGCCCTTGATGACTACCTTCGGGGAGATGATGAATTTACGTCCCTCCACGGTGAGACACCCGTCTATGCCCGACACGAGCACGTCGGCCTGGTCGGCGGACACCACCAGGTTGTCGCCCTTGATGAAACCGTTCTTCTTTTCGAACAGCGCCTCCACCTTCTCGCCGAACACGTCCCACCCGTCTTCCGGCTTCACCTTGTGGTGCCGCTGGAGAATAGGCTGTCCCTTCTTGATCTCCACGATGGAATCGAGCTCCCGGAAGTCTATCCTTCCGTCTTCCATGATCTTCCCGGCTTTTTTCTCGAATTTAAGCAGCGGCGTGAAGTATTCGTCGTACCCGTTCACCGGCTCTTTTCCCCGCGCAACCAGTATCCGGTGAAGGCGGGGTTCCGTCGCGTTTATCTCCGCCAACTGCTCTTCGATGAGGTCTTTTTGAAGCATGGTGACGATTTTTTTCTGCAAGAGCTGCTCTTCTATGTCCCTGTACGCGGGAATTGATTTCTGTTTTGTGGGGACGACCAGGAAATAGGCGTGAATCTTGTTTTTCGCGTAATGAATCGGTTCCAGGAGCTTGATTTTCTGCTGAACCGGGTCCAGGACCACAAACCCGTATCCCGCGGCGCGGTAGCAGGTCTCGAACTGGTCGAAGTAAATGCCCTCCGCGGGCTTGTAACCCGGGTTGGGCTCGATGCTCACCAGGATCATCCCCGGATCGACCATAGCCTTCGCCTCTTCGAGGCTTTCGGCGCTCACCGGGCGCGCGACGACTTCCTGCTTGCCCACGAAATTGAGGTTGGACGAAAGCGCAAGGACCTTGTCGCCCGCATCCGTGATTTTCTCCACCAGTATCCTGGTGGCCTTCGGCTGAAAATAGCAGAGAAGATATTTCATGTTTTGCCCGGTTTTCCGATCTGTTTATAATAATACTCATTCGACGGATGCACTGCTACTAAGATTTTCGTGCATTCGGAGAAAAATATTCAGCTAAATATTGCCGGAATTTGGTACGATAATTTCCCGATGGACTTGTGTTTTTCGGGAACATAGTATCATATTGTATACCAGTGGGTTGTGATTGCTTTCGTCTCGGGGCACCAATGAAAAAGACAGAGGTCGACAAACTCCAGGAAATCATCCGGTTGGGATCGGAGTTGGTCGATATCCAGGACCTGGATATTTTGCTCGAACGCATCCTGCGCGAATCGCGCATGGTGGTCAACGCGGACGCCGGCTCCATCTACGTCAGGGACGGCGACGAGCTTATTTTCAGCCAGGTGCAGAATGACACCCTCCAGGCCCAGTTGCCCCCCGGACAGAAGATCATCTTCTCCACCTTCAGGGTGAAAATAAGCCCCAAATCCATTTCGGGTTACGTGGCGTCCACCGGGGAGATACTCAACATCCCCGACGTCTACGCAATCCCCGCGGACGCCCCCTATCACTTCGATTCGAAATACGATACCCTGGCCAAGTACAAGACCACGTCGATGCTCACGGTTCCCTTGAAAACAAACACGAACGACGTGGTGGGCGTTTTACAGGTTATCAATGCCAGGGACGATTTCGGGAACGTCGTTTCGTTCGACTGGAACGACGAACCCTTCGTGCTTCATTTCGCGGGGATGGCGAGCATGATACTCCAGCGGGCGCAGATGACCAGGGCCCTGCTCCTGCGCATGATAAGCATGGCGGAATTGCGCGATCCCAAGGAGACCGGCGCCCATGTAAACCGGGTAGCGTCGTACGCCGTAGAGCTATACGAGTCATGGGCGCAGCGGCGGGGAACCTCGCAAACCGAGATTGAAAAGAACCGCGACGTGCTGCGCATGGCCGCCATGCTGCACGACGTGGGCAAGGTGGCGATATCGGACCTTATTCTAAAAAAGCCGGCCCGTTTCACCGACGACGAATATGAAATAATGAAGAGCCACACCTTCCTGGGCGCGAGGCTCTTCACGGACAAGCAGTCGGTATTCGACGAGGTCGCCTCCACGGTCGCGCTCACCCACCACGAGAACTGGGACGGGACCGG
>SCSX01000082.1 GCA_004297825.1 Spirochaetota bacterium | reverse complement strand
GTTTCGATGCCGTACCGTGGTGAACCTACCGGTTCGTGAACAGGTTTCTCGAAGCCCGCCCCCAGCTTCGCGGAGAACGTCTTCCAGATAAAATTCGATCCCAGCGTTTCTCGTATTACCACGGGCCGTTCGCCGTTCGTTTCCCTCACTACCGTATCGCACTGCGACTTGTGGTATGGCTTCACGATTTCGTGCAGGTTCAGGTTGTATACGAATGTTCCACGCAAAAGGTTTTGCAGATACAGCTCGTCCTGCTTGATATAGAGCATGTACGGGGTGAAGATGAACTGGTGATACCGGTTGTACACGGTCACGTCGATCCGGTTTTCCATCCCCCATTTGTGGTATGTCTCCGTGGGCTTTCCGGGGGGCGCCTCCAGGGATTCGGAGCGCTGCACGAGTGAATTGTCGAGAAAATTCGAAAGGACCACGTCGACGGTCATGCGGAAGCGCCGCTCGATGTAGGCATGATCGTCCCTGAGCACCGTTCCCTCTCCCTGCAGGTCCAGCGCCAGGAGCTCGGTGACGTACTGCCAGGAATTTTCATAGGGGATATCCCCCTGCAATATCCGTGAGATACGCGCATGGGCCGCCTGTGTGGATGCTACACGGTAAGGCCGGGCGGCCTCCAGCGGGTAGCCCGCGATCATATCGTCCCGGATCCCCTGCAGTTCGGGACCATCCGCGGCCTGCATGATTTTTCGAAGGTCGTCGCCGGAAAGCGTGTATATAAAGATCGCGTTGTCCTGGTTGACGCCGCGCAGGATATCGGAATTACGGATGGGGCCCTTGAACGTGGAAGCCGTAAGCGTGCCCTTGTCCAGCGCCGCGACCTCCGCCCCGTAGCGTTCCCTGAGAAGCGCGAGCAGCTTCGCGTCATCGAGTGTGATCTCCCTGCCGCCGGTATCGGCGAGCGCGATGTCCTCTTCTTCACGGTATTTCTTTTTCCACAGCGAGAGCCGATCGGTAAATTCCAGGTAGCGCATGTCGCGCGGCCCGGCCGGTGCGGCTTCCTTCCGTACCACGGACCTTACGGTGATCTTTTCGTCAAGCTCCAGGGAGGCAAGGTAATATCCGCCCGCGTCGGGCATGCACAGGATCGAGCGCCCGTCCGCGAGATCGATACGGGAGGCCGTGCCCCCGTAGAGGGCGCCCGTACCGTCCCCACCGCACAGCGCGAGCCCGATCCCCGGGAACGCTGCAAGGAGCGCGATCGTGTCCTTCATGCCCAGTCCGGAAAGAAGGATGACGCGCGCATCGGGCCTGGCGGCGCGTATTTCGGCGAGCGCGGCGCCCAGGGCTTCGCTCTCGGGTGCAAGCTTAATGTTATGCACACGCTCCTCGGCAACGTCTACCCGGGCGTTGTGCGAGGATAATCCCACCAGCGCGACAGTCCCGCCGCCCGCGGGTACGAGCACGTACGGCGCGAACATCCTGGCATCGCCCTTCATGAGGTTTGCGGAAAGCAGGCGCGTCTTCTTGCCCTCTTGCAGAAAAGCAAGGCTCTCCGCCCGGATGCCCAGGTCCCCGGACGAGACGAGCGACGCCTCGCAGCCGAAATACTCAAGGTAGTCCATCATCACCGAACCCATGCTGTACTTGGAAAGCGCGCCGGGGTAGAACGCGTTTCCCATGTCCAGGTAGAGATCGGCACGGCCTGCGCGCCGTTCGGCCTGTATTCCCTGGGCGATGAGGAGGAGCGGGTCGGTATCGTCCTGGTTCTTTTCGTCCGGTGAGAATCGTCCTTCAAGGTTGGAGGTGACCGCGATCGTGAGTATCTGCCCCGCCTGCGCAGGGAGGCACGCCGCCGTAAGAAACAGCACTGTCGCGAGGATTTTCAGGTTCACGGAACTTCCAAGTGCGTTCATCACGCGAAAGTATATCGGCACCCTCCTCTCCTTCCATCACTTTTTGACCCTTTTATATAGAATTTTATATTGACATGGAACATAATCATGCGTAGGATCACTCAATGTATCCGGCGGCTCACCCGATACAGATTTCCCATAATCTAAGCGGAAAAACAGGCGCGGATAGCCGGCAATGACCCCCGATCAAGTCTCTGACAAGGCGCAGGAAGACGGTTTTTTCATAATCAAGGCGCGGTTCAAGGCCCAGGCACTGAACCTGTACGGCCTCGTCCTCGTCGTGTTCAACAGGAAAAACCAGATCGACAACTTTAACGTGGTGGTATCGTCCTCGGCCGCGCTCTTCGATTTCGAGCCGCACATCGGCTGGGAAAAATACGAAGAAGCCATCATGGGCACCAAGTGGGAGGGGAACTTCAACACCAGCATGACCACCTCCATCATGGACCAGGTCAAGACCCTCACCTACCAGGACAAGCAGCGCGTATTATTATACGATTCCATCGCCGCCTACGATTATGACAGCGTAGAGATCTTCATGTCCGATCTCATCTACCGCATAATCCACGACAAAAACCTCATCCTGGAAATAGGCCTCCAGGAGGTGACCGTGGACGCGTTCAAGGACGCGAAGGAAAGCCGCGCGACGCCCCGGGAGGCCCAGCCCAAGGCCCAGGTCGCCTCCCCTTCATCGAACTTCAAGGTTGAAGATGGATCGGTGATTTTGCCGCTCGTGCCCATACTCGCGCCGGTCAAGGGCAAGCCGCTCTACGAGTTGCGCGTGGGCGACCGCATAATGACCCGCATACTCGCGAATTCCGACCGCGAGCAATACTTTATCGACCTCCTCGACCTCCGCACCGAGAACCACGTCAAGCCCGTGCCCTCGGAGATCATCGACATCAAGGCGAACAGCAAGACCGATCCCATCGAGATACTCGTCGAAATCGGCCCCGGGATTTACGGCCGCGTAATCGAGGAAGAGCGCCAGGTAAAGCTGCGGATGTACGATCCCCAGACCGACGGCCCCCTCACGCGGAAGGGCATCGAGAAGGCAAAAACCGGCAAGGCCCCCGCGGCCAAAGCGCGGAGCGCCGATGAGCCTTCCGGCATTTTCCGCATGAATTACCTCATATACGTGCTCTTCGCCATCATCGTGGTCATCTTCACGATCCTGGTTTTCCTAAGCCTCTAGGCCGCATACCCCCTGCCAACCCCCGAAAAAGTTGTTTACAGCCTTCATCGCCGATGCTTGTATCTACAGGCAGGGTCGTACCGGGCTTATTTTTCTCCCAATGGCTGCCGATAGTGACCATGGGAGAACGAACGTCCGGAGGTGGGCCATGTTTTATCTGCTGCTGAGACTCCTCCATGAGGAGATGGAAACGGGCAAGATAACCGGGGACGATTACCGGCGCGCGGTCGTAAGGGCAGCCCGGTTCCATGGAATCCAGAGAAACGGAATACGTTAATGGACAAGGACAAGGAGTACATACTCAAGCTGGCGCACGAGAACCGGGTCAAGTTCATCCGGTTCTGGTTCACCGATATCCTGGGCTTCCTGAAAAGCTTCGCCATCACCGTGGACGAGCTCGAGGACGCGCTCGAAGAGGGCGTGCGCTTCGACGGCTCGACCCTGCACGGCTTCATCCGGCGCGACGAGACCGAGATGATCGCCGTGCCCGATACGTCCACCTTCCAGATACTGCCGTGGCGTCCCAAGGAAGATTCCGTCGCGAGGATGTTCTGCGACATCTACCTGACCGATATGACCCCCTATGAAGGGGACTCCCGCTTTATATTGAAACGCAATCTCAAGAAGGCCTCGGAAAAGGGCCTCACCTTCTATACCGGTCCCGAAATCGAATTCTTCTTTTTCAAAAGCGCCCAGTCGCCCGAGATCCTGGACCGGGGCGGCTACTTCGACCTCACGCCCCTGGACGTCGCGACCGACTACCGCCGCCAGACGGTGCTCAACCTGGAGCAAATGGACATCGGGGTGATTTCGTCGCATCACGAGGGCGCCTACAGCCAGCACGAGATCGACCTGCGCCACGACGACGCGCTCACGACCGCGGACAACATCATGACCTTCAAGCTTGTCGCCAAGGAGGTGGGGTTACTTAACAACATCTACGCCTCCTTCATGCCCAAGCCCCTTGCCGACCAGAACGGCTCCGGGATGCACATCCACCAGTCGCTGTTCCGGGAGGACGAGAATATATTCTTCGATCCCAAGGCGCCGGAATTCCTGAGCCAGACGGGGCGCTATTACATCGCGGGCCTGTTGAAACACAGCCGGGAATTTTTCGCCATTACCAACCAGTGGGTCAATTCGTACAAGCGTCTTCTCTACGGTTTCGAGGCGCCGGTCCACGCCTCGTGGAGCACGCGCTGCGACACCGCCCTGGTGCGGGTTCCCCAATGCAAACAGGACAAGCCGCGCAGCATGCGCGTGGAGCTGCGTAACCCCGATCCGGCATGCAATCCCTACCTCATGTTCTCCGCGATCCTCGCCTGCGGCCTGAAGGGAATAGAAGAAAAATACGAGCTCCCGGCGCCCATAGACACAAGCCCCAACATAGGCAACAGGAGAGAGCTCAGGAAACTCGGCTACGAGGTGCTCCCGTTGCAGCTCGACGAGGCGCTTACGTACCTCGAAAAGAGCCCGCTCATGCACGAGACCCTGGGCGGGACTATCGTCGATACGTTCGTCGAAAACAAGCTGCTCGAGCTCGAGCGCTTCAACGCCCACATCACCGATTACGAGATCAACGAATACCTTTCCATTCTCTGACGCCCCGCATGGCAGCTCTGAAGACAGCGCTTATCGGCTGCGGAAGGATCGGCGCATTGCTCGAGGATGATCCCCTGCGCATCAAGCCGTGCACCCACTACGGCGGGACGCGCGCGGCGAGGATACGCGTCACCCATGCCTGCGATATCGATCCGCAGCGGCTTGCGCTCTTCGGCACGCGCGCGGGTCTGGGCGCCAGCCGGCTGTATCGGACCCATGAAGAGCTTTTAGAAACGCACCGTCCGGAGCTCGTCATCGTCGCCACGTGGACGCCTTCGCATGCGGACATAGTTATGCATGCCTTGAAACACGGCGCCAGGGTCATCGTATGCGAGAAGCCCCTGTGCGGGGACCTGGGACAGGCGAAGAAACTCCTGAGCGCCTGCGCGAGGACCGGCGCGAGGCTCGTCGTCAACCACGAGCGGCGCTTCGACCCCCGCTACCGCGCCGTTAAACGACTCATCGAGGACGGGGCGATCGGCGAGGTGCGGACCGTGAGGGGAGAGGTGCTGGGCGGGCCCTATCGCGGCGCATCGTCGCCCGGCGAGGGAGGGGGCCCCCTCCTCCACGACGGCACGCACCTGATCGACATCATACGCTTCCTGTTCGGGGATATCCGTTCCGTCGAAGGGAGCTTCTCGCGCGATTCGAGGAAGCGCGGATTCGAGGACAGGGCGCTCGCCTGGATGACCGCGCGGAACGGCTTGGAGATATTCATCGAGGCCGGTGGAAGCCGCGGCTACTTTTCCTTCGAGCTCGACATCTCGGGGACCACGGGGCGCATCCGGATCGGGAACGGATTCCAGGAGCTCCATATCGCCGGAAAATCGCGGCTCTACGCCGGGTTCCGCGACCTGCTTCCCGCCGAATTTCCGCGCATCGGCGGACCGCCCGCCTTCACGGGGCTTTACCGCGAGGCGCGCCGGCTCCTTGACGACCCCGGCGCCGTATCCGTCTCGTCGGGACTGGACGGCTACCGTGCGCTCGAGGCCGTACACGCGGTATATCTTTCCGCGGCACAGGGAAGAAAAAGAGTTGAACTGCCCGTCTCCCCTGCTATAATCAACGTGAAAGATATATTCGGTCTGTAAATAATGCGTGAGGATGCCCGCGGAACGCGGGCCCCATAAACGGATCATGGAAATACGCCATAGGGCAGTCAATGCAGATTCGGTGGTGCTGCACATCATAGGGCGCTTCACCCTGGAAGATGTGCGCGACTACGAAAGTGCGTTCGAAAACTCGGCCAGGGGGAAAAGCTATGTCGCGCTCAACCTGGCCGGTCTCGATTATATCGATTCATCGGGAATCGGATCCATTATCAAGACCATGAACATCACGAAGAACGCGAACGCCGAATTCATACTCTACGACGTGAACCCGACCATTTTCCACATCTTCAAGATCGCGTACCTGGACAAGTTTTTCATCATTCTCTCGAAACAGGACCTCGTCCGGAAGTACCCGCAGTTCAAGTAGCGCCGGCCGCGCGTCCCGGTAAATAACACCAGGCACCCGGAGCCCCGTTCGCTACATGAAGCCTCCCTTTGCAAGCGCGCGCTTCAGGGAGTCCTCGTCCGCGCGTCCCTCCCGCGCGTCCCTCGCCCCGAGCATGCGCTCCACGTACTTCGCGAGGATGTCGGTTTCCACGTTCACCTGCGCCCCGGCGGGCTTGCCGGGAAGCGTGGTCCGTGCGAGCGTTTCCGGGATCAGGTACAGCGAGAACGACGACGCGCCGCACGACACCACGGTGAGCGATATGCCGTCCACGGCGACGGAGCCTTTTGCGACGATGTAGCGTGTAAATTCGGGGGGGACCGATATTTCCATCGTCAGTCCCTGCGCGTCCCGTGAAACGCGCTCGATGCCCCCCCGGGTGTCTACGTGCCCCTGCACGATATGCCCGCCCAGCCTGGATTGCGGGGTCATCGCACGTTCCAGGTTGACGCGCGCTCCCGCGGAAAGGTAGCCCAGGGTCGTGACCTGGGCGCTCACCTTTGAACAGAACACGGTGAACGACCCGCCCGATACCGCGGTGACCGTCTGGCACGCGCCGTCGATAGAGACGGAATCACCCGTGACGGTTCCGTCGGTCACCGTTTTTGCGGCGATCGCAATATAGAGCCCGTTCCCCGCCCTGTCGACGCGCGAGACGGTGCCGATTTCCTCAATAAGCCCGGTAAACACGCTTCCTCCGGTTACTCGTGATTTGCGGCGGCCGCGCGGTACGCGGTATAGACAAGATCGTCTCCCAGCATGACGGTCGAAATATCATGCAGGGGAAGCGTATCGGCGATGCGCGCTTTTCCCCGTCCCTCCATTGCCGAAAGCCCCGCCCCGGCGAGACGCGGCGCCATCATGTAGAGCACCTGGTCGATAGCCCCGGCGTCCAGGAAGGATCCGGCGAGGCGCGCCCCGCCTTCCAGCATCGCGAACATGATGCCCCGCGCGCCGAGATCTTTCAAGATAAAATCCACCATCGCGGTCCGGGACTCGATGCCCGTGAACACGATCGCCTTCTGCGCCGCGAGCGTCTCGATGAACTTCATGTCCTGTCCCTCGCGAAGCTCCCCGGGGCCCGATTCCCGCGCATAGAAAAGAACCCTCCCGTCGCCGATAATTTTCATTTTGGGAGTGAGGTGGTCGGGAAGTCCAATCACCACGCGCAGGGGACTCCCGCACATGCACGGCACTTCCGGGTCCAGCAGCATTTTAAGGAAATAATTTTCCCTTCCGCCCTGGCGGTGATCTGCCCGGGCGAAATATTCTTTAACGTCGGCGGGGAAGGAATCCAGTCGTACCGTGAGCGAGGGATCGTCGCACGCGACGGTGTTCTTCCCCACGATTATCGCGTCCACCCGGGAGCGGAGGCGATGCACAAGATAGCGCGAATAGGCGCTCGATATCCATTTCGAATCGCCCCCGGGGACCGCGGTTTTCCCGTCCATCGTGAGCGCAGATTTATGCACAACGAAGGGCGTGCGCGTCGAGATATATTTCCCGAAAGGCCGGATGAGATCGCTCGCGGCATCGCGATGCGCGCCATCCAGCACGACCTCCACGCCCGCCTCCCTGAGCGTACGCACGCCGCGCCCGCTCACCTCCGGGTTCGGATCGAGCAGGGGGGTAATTACGCGGGTTATTCCCGCGTTGATGATCGCATCGGTGCAGGGTGGGGTCTTCCCGTGATGACAGCACGGTTCCAGTGTCACGTACAGATGCGCGCCGGTGAGGTCCGTCGCGGCCCGCTTGATGGCATCCACCTCCGCGTGGTCACTCCCGCATTCGCAGGTCGCCCCGCTTCCCAGGGCTATTCCGTCCTTCACGAGCACGGCCCCCACCGCCGGATTGGGCGAGGTTGCCCCCATTGCCGAGAACGCGGCGCGGAGCGCCTGTTCCATGAACCCGTTATTTTTTCCCATCGCCGATCCCGTAGTCCGCCAATAGCCTCTCGCGGTCACGCTCCAGTCTCAGGTCCTCGCTGAATCTTGCGGCAGCCTGTTCTCGAATCGCCAGGTTGGCGCGAAGCGCCTCACGGTACCCCCCGATCACGCTTCCGCCATAAAACGCGGTCGCCGCGAAGCCGAAAAGTATGCCCAGCGGCTGGTTGTCGGTCTTGAAGGACAAATAGGTGAGCCCTGCAACAAGAGAAATGACCACGCACGCCAGGATCCCCGTCGGCCTGTTTCCGGAATAGGTGTACCCCATCCCCGGCAGGACCCCCCACCCGAGCGCTGCCGCGGGGCTTTTCTCGCGATCCCTTGCCGATATCGCATAGCGCGCAAGGTCGTCCCAGGCGATACTTCCGGCGCCCTCTTGCGCCCCGGAAGTCCACCGATTCAAAGGTTCCTCCCCTCCCCCGAGCTGGACAGCCATAAAGCGCCTCTTTCGGCACATGGTATCGAGATCGCCGTCTTCACCGAGGCATCCCGTACCGAGCAATTCCCGCGCCGCGCCGAATTCGTATCGGGCCAGGTACACGTCGGCCCGGAACAGGGAATCGATACAGCGCACGCGCGCATCTTTTCCCGCATAGGGATTTGCCAGTATTCCGTCCAGCGCGCCCCCACGGTACATCAGGTAGAGACCGGTTATGCGAAATTGCGTATCGGGAACGAAGCCGGGGTGAAAGGTTTGCAGTCTTTGGAGCTCGATGGATGCGCGATAGAATTCCCGTTTCGAGATGAGGGCGCGCGTGAAACCGATTATGTTTTCGGGCGAATACTCTTCACCCGCGCGCGGAGCGGCGTTTTCAGCCGCCGCGGCCCCGCGAACGGCCGCACATAAATAAAGAAATACGCACGCGATCCGGAGGGCGCGCATACGAATCAGGTCACGCCTTGAATCTCTCCCACCATATTACGACCGGCGCGGCCATGTATACGGTAGAATAGGTTCCGCTCACGAGACCGACAAGCATGATGAGCGCGAAATCGCTTATCGTCCCCTCGCCGATCACATAGAGCGCGAGTACGCAAAACAGCACGGTGAGCGAGGTGATGAATGTACGGGAGAGCGTCTCGGTGATCGATACGTCCAGGAGCTGTGTAAAGGTATGTTTCGATTTAATCTGCATGTTTTCACGTACACGGTCGAATATCACGATGGTATCGTTAACCGAGAATCCGAATATGGTAAGGATCGCCGCGATAATGGGAATGTTCACCTCCACCCCCGTGAATCCGCAGAAAAGGAAGGCGACGACGACGTCATGGAGAACGGCGAGCATGACCCCCGCCGAAAATTTCATTTCGAACCGGAATATCAGATACAAGGCCATGAGCGCAAGCGCCATGAGCGAAAGCTTCCATGCCGACTGTTTCAGAAATGCGCCCACTGCCGGCCCCACGGTCTCCACGCCCACGATCTTTATTCCGGGAAACTTGTCGAGGAGCACTTTTTGAACCATCTCCGAACTTTTCTCGGAGGTCTCGCCTTTTCCTAATAGCTTCGTGGTGACGATATACTGGTTTTGTTCCTCTTTCCCGAATTGCTGTACCTCGGCGCCTATTTCCGCCTTTTCAAATTCTTTGCGAATATCTCCCGATTTCACCGTGCCTGAAAACTGTGCGGTAATCTTGACGCCGCCCGCGAAATCGATGCCCCATTCGAAACCGCCCCTCAGGAACGTTCCCACGGAGAACACAGTGATGATGACAAGGGATGCGCTTATCGCATACCATCGATATTTAAGGAAGCTTATCGTTTTCAACGCACTACCCCTTATATGCTCAGTTTCTTGATGAATTCCCGGGTGGAAATCACTTCAAATATATACCTGGTGATGTAAAGCACGACGAACATACTGGCGAGGAGACCGATCGACAGCGACACGGCGAAGCCCCTTACGGGGCCGGTGCCGAACTGCGCCAGCACGAATGCCGCGATCAGCGTGGTTACGTTTGAGTCGAAGATCGCCCAGAACGCCCGATCGAATCCGTTCACCACGGCCGCCCGCACGGACTTTCCCCCGCGCAATTCCTCTTTCATTCTTTCGTAGATGAGCACATTGCCGTCGACCGTCATGCCTATTGTCAGGATGAGACCCGCGATGCCGGGAAGCGTCAGGGTGAATCCAAGCCACGAGAGCATCGCGAAGGTAAGCAGAAAGTTAAGCGCGATTCCCAGGACGGCGATCACTCCCGATGCCTTGTAATAAACGAACATGAAAAGCGAAACTACCACAAAGGCGAGCATCGTCGCCTTGAATCCCGCGTCGATCGCATCCTGTCCCAGCGACGGGCCCACGGAACGCTCTTCTATGATCGTGAGGTTTACCGGAAGAGCCCCTTCTTTTATGATGCGCGCAAGGGTATTCACCTCTTCCAGGGTAAAGTCGCCCGTTATCTGCGCGCTCCCGGTCGGGATAGTTTCCCTTATCGAAGGGGCGCTGCGCACCTTGTCGTCAATCACGATCGCGAGCCTGCGTCCCTTGTTTTTCTCCGAGGTCACCGCGGCGAATTTCGCCGCACCGTCGGGCGTCGTCGTAAAATGGACGGTGAGCCCGCCGTATTCGTCATTCCCGACCCAGGCCTTGCTCATATCGTCACCCGCAAGGGCCACGTGCTTTTCAAGCGCCATGGGGTAGGAGGGAAATATCTTCTTGGATTTTGCATCGCGCTCGAAGTAGAATACGAGTTCGAGCTTATCGGAAAGCTTGGTCCCCTTGGTGATATCCGCGAGAAGCTCCGCCTGCGCCCGGTTATCTTCGGCGATATCCTTGTTTTTGATGTTCATCTTCTGGGCATTCTGTTTCAGCCATTCGCCGGCCCTGCGGGTGCCCTCGTCATCGACGAGACGATATTCCACGCGCCCCGTCGTACCGATAGCCTTTTTCACCGCGTTCGGATCCTTGACCCCGGGAAGCTGAAGTTCAATCGCGTCATTGCCCCGAGGCCGAATCGAAGGCTCCGCGACGCCGAATTTATCGACCCGGTTCCTGAGAAGCTCAAGGGCCTGCTGGGTTATTTCGGTCCTCTCCGAATCCGAGAGCGTCTTTTCCAGCTTCTTTTCCATTGTTTCGTAATCGGCCTTGAGAACCAGGCTCATTCCCCCCTGGAGGTCGAGCCCCAGGTTCACCTTCTTGGCGAGAAGCCCTCTTTCCGCCCAGTGAGGCATTATCAGCGCATCGCGCACGCCGGGCATTGCGCGCACCTCGTTCATTACCGCATCGTTGATTCCGAACCCTTTTATCACGACCAGGTCGCCCTTCTTCTCAATCACGAAGCCGGTGGAGAATCGCGTATCGATATCCCTGCGCTGCTGATCGTTTGCGTCCGGCGCGAACGTGATCCTGAATTCCTTTGAATCGACCGTGGGCAATATAAGCAGAACCGCAAATGAAACGATCGCGAAAATTAAAATGCCTTTGGACATAATGCCCTTGTTCATTGTGACCTCTGTCGGAGTAGTCTACGTTTACGCCCTGGGGAATCGCTTCAATACGCTGTTGCGGCGCCCGCCGCTTCGGAAGCGGTAGAGCACAAACACAACTATTATTATCAATACCAGGACTATCTTCGCCATTATATCGGTCGCGCGCTGGCTCATGCCGAGCAGGCCCGTGCCCGAAGAATCCTTATCGGCGTCTTCGTCCCTGGCCGGCTTGGATTCTCTTCCCGCGACCGCAGGATCTGCAATCTTGATTCCGGGAATCCTTTTGTATTTATAAACTCCGTCGCCGAAATCGAGCAGGCCATCGCCGCCCGGAAGATTCTGGATGACCACGGGCTGGTCCCGTTTTCCCTCATCTTTAACCTTTTCCGGCTGGGCGGGCTCGGGATTTATTTTTACCTCGACGGGGCGGTATTCCCTTACGGGATCGACGTACACACGGGGCGCTTCGACCGTACGCACGGGTTTTTCAGTTTCGCGGGGAACTTCCGCCGGTTTTTCCACACGCACGGCGGTATCGGCGGGTTTTTCCTCGGCGGGCTTCGCCGATTCGCGTACACCGGTTTCGGCGGCCTTCGGTTGTTCGGGCTTCACTGCCTTGTCGGCGATATCGGGCTTCACCGCACCTGCCGTCTGCGCAACCAGGCCGGCCGGAAGCGCACACGGGACAATAGTCACGGCGACCACAAATGCGATCATCCGCAACAGATTTTTTTCGCGTTGTGTCATGGGGGCTGAAGCTCGATTTAAGAAACTTTCGCCTGGATCGCGGCGCGCGTAAATTCGACCTTGGTCGCGTCGCCGATCTTAAGTACCACGATATCTTCCTCGGTTTTTATCTGTACGATAACGCCGTACATGCCCCCCGAGGTGAGCACCTTATCCCCCTTCTGGAGCGCCGCGATCATGCTTTTGCGGTCCTTCTCCTTCTTTTGCGAGGGCCTGATAAGCAGGAAGTAAAAGATAACGATCATGAGCACGATGGGAATAAAGCTCATAAGCGTCGAGCCGCCGCCATTTCCGCCCGAGGCGGCTTCTGCAAACGCGTCCGTAATAAAAAGGCTCAAAACGTTCCTCCATACATCATAAAAAAAGTTCCCTGAAAACGCCTTCACTATGGGACAGGCAAAGATATTATGTCAAATAATTAATTCATCGGGCCGAAATTATTACCGGCGTACCGACCTGTATGTATTTTTCAAGCGATACGATATCCCTGTTGAACATCCGCACGCACCCGCTTGACGCATTGTGACCTATAGACGCCTCGTCATTGTTGCCGTGCAGCGCGATTCCGTGCCCTATAGAAGAGACCCTCCCGCGCACGACGGGAATTTTCCCTTCATTCAGCGCCTGCGCATACCGCGCCTTGTCGTTTTCGTTCGGGTAATCGAGCAGGTAGTACCGGGGCCCGTACACGTTATCTCCCAGGTCGGTATCGGACCTGCCGTAGCGGTAGTGTCCGTCCCGCGCCCGGAAAAAAAGCTGGTTGTAGCGCGCCAGTTTTCGATACGAAGGGGAATCGGGCGCCGCGTCCATGCTCCAGATTTCCAGGATACGATATGAACCCTCGGGCGTCCTATCGTCATCCTGGCATATCTTGGCCCCGTTATCGGGGTTAAGCCCCAGGGCAACCCTGTATTTGTCCACGACCGCTACAGTGCGATCGAAAACATACATGGTGAACTCCGATTTCGCGACATAGAGAATGTGCGTTCCGGGCCATGCGGCAAACTTTTCCCGCACCGCCGCCTCCCTTTCGCGCGCACAGCCCGCGAGAACGATCATGAGCACGATCATCGCGATCAGCGTCCGTCGAACACGGTGCGGAGGGCATGATTCCCGTGAAGTTCTTACAGGCATTTGCATTTCTTTCATTAATTGTCCGATTAGCGGGCTACCGGGGCGTTTCGCTTGCGCTGGGAAATGATTTCCCTGATCACGTCCTCGGTGATATCGAGCTCCTTACGGTAGTATACAAGGGCGTCCCCCGCCGCGATGACATACTCGGCCTGCTGCCTGGATGCCACCGCCGAAAGCGCCCGGTTGAGTTCGCTCATCAGGCGTTTCTTCTGCGAGTCTTCCTCGGCCGTGAGCTCGGCAAGCCTGGCTCGCCCTTCCTCAACCCGCGCCGCCAGACCGGCGCGGTCCCCCTCCCTCGCCGACGCGCTTTCTTTTTCCAGGCGGGCGAACGCCGCCCGCTCTTCTTCGATTCTCGCCCGAAGGGCGGAGGCGTCGGGATCGCTTCTTACCATGAATTCGAGGATGAGAACGATGTTGGCACATCGTATGCGCGGTTCGGGCTGTGCCGGCTGTTGGCCGGTTGAGCAGGCGCCCATCATGAGCGCCAGAAGCAGTGTTGCGCCCGCCCGCATCATTTAAAATCTCATATCGCCGATACCGAACTGGAAGTCGAAATCGCTGATCTCGCGGAAATAGCCTTTATCCTTTCCGACCCACAGCATCTTGCGCCCGAACCAGAAGCGCAGCGGCATCATGGGAATCTGTATCTTGAACCCGAAGCCCCAGGAATAACGGAAATAGGGCATTAAGCTTACCTTGAAGAGATCGCGTATGTCGTAAAGCTCCTTGTTCTTCCGGTCCTCGGAAATGATCTCCAGCGACGTGTCCCCCAGGTTTTGTTCCCAGAACTTGTCGGTCCAGAGCGAGGCCGCGTCGAAGAAGAAGGCGAACCAGAGCATCTGCGGATGAATGGGAATCCTGAATTCGGCACCGTACAAGATTCGGTGGAAAAGTCCCAGCCGCCAGGAGCTTGGGAATGTCAGGTCGAAGTACTGCCAGCCGCGCAGCGTCTCGGGCCCCCCAACGTACAGCCGGTCCTCGCTTTCAAGCCATTCGTCCTTCGACCGAGGCTGCATCTTCTCGACCTGCTGCCGCTGGAGCGGGGGCGTAAGTAAGCTGGCATTCGCCCTAAGCTCAATTACGCAGGGGTGCGTTTTCAGCAAGGGGAGGTGAAACGGTGAAAAATACCAGTACAAGTCCGGCGAATACTTGATGTAATGATCATCGCCGCGCAGGAAATAACCGCCGGTGAAGGCCGCCGCGATCTCGATCCGGGACCCTCCCGTCGGGTTCATATAGTTGTCTTTCGAATCGCGGTAGGCATACAGGGTAAGCGTACGTTTCTGCTGGATGCCGAGCCCTTCCTCGATGAACACGGCATCGGCGCTGTTGCCGGAGGGATTAAGCACGCTCTTAAACGAATGCGACCATACAGTACCAACACCGTAAAAATAGAGGAATCGCCGGCTGAGCCCAAGGCTGTACCCGATCGATTGCTTCTGGTATTCCGCCTGCTCATCGGAATTGGGGAAGATCGATGTGGTCGGAATCGTGTTCAGCATATAAAATATAGAGGCGTTGAATCCCACCGGCATATCAAAAAGCCATGGCTCGTTAAAGGACAGGGTGATCGAGCTCCTCAGGGGACCGTATTCGAAACGGACACCCACGCGCTGTCCGTTTCCAAGCAGGTTGTTCTCGCCGATGTCCGCAAAGATGGAAAATCCCGAGGTGGTGCCGTATCCGCCCCCGAGCGAAATGGTTCCCGTGGGCTGCTCCTCCACGTCGATGATCAGGTTCATGTACCCTTCCTTGCTCCCCGGGCGCATGTCTATGTTCACCTGTTTGAAAAATCCCAAATTAAAGATTTTTTCCCTGGATATCTGGACCTTGTAGGCGTTGAAAAGCTCTCCCTCGTTGATGAGAATCTCGCGCCGGATCACCTTCTCCTTGGTCTTCTTCATCCCCTTGACGATGATGTTCTCGACGTAGGCCTGGCTGCCTTCTTCGATTTCGAAATCGATGCGCACGAATTTTCGTTTTTCCTTGCCTTCGGAGACCTCCACCTCCCGCTCCTCGACGGTACGTTTCGGTATGACCCGGGTGAAGATATACCCCTTTGACGCATAGGTAAAGCTTATCATCTGGCGGTCGCGCTGGAACCTCGTGTCGTTGAAGATCTCACCGCTGTCGGTCTGTTCGTACTGCTGTTCGAACACCCGTCCCTCGAAAACCTTGTTGCCCGCCATCGTGTACTTGTCGAAATAATAGCGCTCGCCTTCCATCACCTTGATGGTGACGAATATCGTTCTCTGGCTTTCGGCGTCGGGGTCCTTCCATTCGTATTCGACCCTGTCCTCGAGTATCTGCGCATCAAGGTACCCGTTTTCCTTATACAGCGCGACGATCTTGGCCTTGTCCTGTTCGTAGATGTCCTTTTTAAACTCCGCCGTCTTAAAAAAGCCATCCTCTTCCGTTTCCATCACCCCTTTGAGGGTCTTGGCCGGAATCGCCTCGGCGCCGAGAATGGTGATTTTCTGAACCTTGATCTCCTCGCCTTCGTCAATGGTGAACACAAGCTCAATGGCGTCCGGATCATCCTTGTCTATGTCGCGCTTGATGAAATACTTGATCACCGCGTTGAAAAGCCCCTCGCCATCGTACTTCTTTTTGAGCTGCTTGACGCTTTTCTCGATTCTCTCGATCCTGAGCGGCTCTCCCTCCTTTATGCTGACAAGCTCGGAGAGTTCCGTGTC
The DNA here is from genome assembly GCA_004297825.1 of Spirochaetota bacterium. Classification (NCBI taxonomy): domain Bacteria; kingdom Pseudomonadati; phylum Spirochaetota; species Spirochaetota bacterium. Next base: position 10,605 of record SCSX01000082.1, on the reverse strand, counting down.
ATACAGTTTTTCAACGCCCTTGAAGGTGATCTTCTTGACGATCGGCCGCTCCTTGCACAAAAAGCGCACCCGAACCCCGCCCTCGTATTCCTCTACCTCGACGCGCACGTCCTCGAAGGATCCCTGGTTAAAAACCCGCTTGATATCTTCCCTGATCACCGCGGCCTTGAGGGGTTCGCCTTCCCTGGTTTCGATGCCCGCGTTGTAGCGCAGGTCATCCTCGCTGATATTTTTGAGCCCCTGGAATTCGATTTTACCGACGTTTTTTCCTTCGAAGCGCGAAGGCTCGGAACTCCCGCCGGCGTAGTAGGCAAGCACAATTGCAAGCGCGGCCGATACAGCGCACGCAGTAACTAAAAACCTCTTCATGTATCAGTCCGTATCCTGCATTTAAATTACACCCGGGCACGCGCGGGTCTGCTTCCCCCCGGAGCTTCCGGTCTGTGTAAAGGCTAGGCGGCATAATGTCAAGAAATTACGCGCGGCCCCGGCAATCCTGTTCAAGAACACAGTCATTGATAATACTTCAATCCTTTTCCGGCTGAACCCCCGCCGGTCCCGTGTGTGTAAGATCCCATGGCGCATACGCTCCCTATATGAGTATCCGCGTACCGAAAAGCACGGTTATCCCGGGCTCCGGGTAACCGTCCCGGAGGTTGTATCGGTAATTATATATGTTCTCCGCGCGCACGAACGCGAAAAAGCTTTCCAGCATCCGGCGCTGCACCCCCAGGGCTCCGATCACCGCCCCGTTCAGGGTATCGTTCGCGACCGGGTCCGTATGGAGCATGCTCATGATCTTGTTGTTCCACTCCATGCGCCAAAGCTTTCCCGTATAGACGATACCCCCGGACATCTTGTGGACCGGACGGTAGGTAATATTGTCTTCGGCCTGGTAATGGTTGAATTCATAACCGAGCAATATCTCGAGGGATTTGGCGAACAGCAGGAATCCCGCGTCGAACTTGGCCTGGAGGAGCGTTACCGGCAGGGTATAGGTGGACAGTACGTCCCCATACCCGGTTGCGTAATTATAAAAATTATCGCTGCGTTCCCCGACCGCCGTCAGCTTCAGGGTCACCGTGTCATTGAATCTGACTTCGCTTTTCGCCTCGCCATGATGCACCCTGGAGGGGGGAAGGTCGAGCGAGGGTTCGATATACTTCTGTTCCAGGTAAAAAACCTCAGGGCGGAAGGGCGCCAGGTCATACCGGTAGGAGAGCGCAAAACTCGCGTGCGCGAACCCCTTGATGGTCAAGACGAAATTCGGAAAGACGAGCGGGGCCGCGTCCTTGTTGAAATCCGCGTTCAATCCCACGCTGATACCGACATTGCGGGTCAGGTTGAAGTCATCCACGAGTTCCGAGCTCGAATGCATGTCCTCCGGACTCTCTCCGCGGTAATTATAATAGTAAAATTCCGATTTCCCGCGCACCCGGTTCGATGCCGACCAGATGTATTCTCCTCCGATATTCATATCGCCATAAAACAGCCTTCCCTCGATCCGGTCCTGGGGAAGCATGGGCCTGAGCCGGTGCGTGTACTCCCCGCCTCCCGCAAGCAGGAAGCACTCGAACTGGTTGGACAGCTTGTAGACGTTTTTCAGCGAAAACCTGGCCTCGTTCTTCTCCTCACGGCTGAAGACGGCGTTGTCGAACATGCCCCTCGAATCGTTGTACACCTCCGCCTCAATGAGGGACCTCCAGGTATCGCTTATATTGAAGTTCCCCGTATAACCGATCTTGTCCTCGGAATAGCTCGAGTTCCGGTACACATTCGCGTTATATCCGAAATCATCGGAACGCTTCAGTGAAGCGCTTACCAGGTAGACCGCATCCTCCTGCTCGTTCGAGAGGTTCACACTGGACAGGACATTGTTGTATTGTCCATATCCTATCTGCATATCCACGTTTACGGCGGCTGCCCTTTCGACGTTTTTCTGCTCCCCCGCGACGGGAATCAGGCCCGGCCCCAATGCCTCTTCGGCATGCGCCCCGTGGACGCAGACCGCGCAAATGACCGCAGCACGCATGCTACGCGCGCAAATTTGTAAAAGCGCTTTCATCCTGGTATCCGAGCTTGTTGTAATCTGAAACGAATACGCGTTCAATAGCCGCACAGGGTCCCGATTGCGGACAACCCCGCGCTGAACCGGGGCGGGGTCAGACGCTGGTTCTTGTTACGGGATGTTTGCAGCGCCTGCAGGCGATTGTCTCCTGGGGCACCCCGAAATCCACGTGCACGTTGATCACATAACCACACCGGCATTTGTAGGTAAAGGATTTTATTATGCGTTCACTCATTGCGCGCCCCCTATAGTACGTGGCCCTGCAAGCCTGCGTGTTACAATTTAATTATCGGCAGGAAGCGCGCCGGAATAAAACTTCAGCCGCGGGGCGCGCCCCGCGGCTGATCATGTTTCGACTGGACTTCCCGAAATCCGGCGGGAAGGAAGCTTACTTGAGCGCCTGTGCCTTGTCCGTCTTTTCCCAGCTAAACGCGGCCTCTTCACGCCCGAAATGCCCGTATGCGGCAGTGAGCAGGAATATAGGCTTGAGGAGGTCGAGGGTTCTGATAATACCGGCCGGCTTCATATCGAACACCTTTCTGATTCGTGCCTCGATCTCGTCATCCGGGATTGTGCCCGTACCGAAAGAATCGACCATGACCGATACCGGGTCGGCGACACCGATCGCATACGCGAGCTGCACTTCGCAACGATGCGCCAGCCCGGCCGCGACAACGTTTTTCGCGATGTAGCGTCCCATGTACGCTGCCGAGCGGTCGACCTTGGACGGGTCTTTTCCGGAGAACGCGCCCCCTCCATGCCGGCCCATTCCGCCGTAGGTGTCCACGATGATTTTGCGCCCGGTAAGCCCGGTATCCCCATGCGGCCCGCCGACCACGAAGCGCCCCGTGGGATTGACATATATCTTGGTGTTCTTGTCGATGAGCTTGGCAGGGATGATCTTTTTAATGACCGATTCTATCATGGCCTCCCTTATGGCCTCATACGCCACCTCGGGGGTGTGCTGCGTGGAGATGACCACCGCATCGACCCTGGTGGGTTTGCCGTTTTCATACTGGACGGTAACCTGCGATTTCGAGTCGGGGCGCACGAAATTCACTTCACCGCTCCTGCGAACGTCGGCGAGCTTCTTCACGAGGCGGTTCGCAAAGCTTATGGGCATGGGCATGAGTTCTTCGGTTTCCGCGACCGCATACCCGAACATCATTCCCTGGTCGCCGGCGCCCTGCTCCTTGAACAATCCCTGGCCCTCGGTAACCCCCTGGGAGATGTCGGGGGACTGGGCATGAACATAGATCTGAACCGTACAGGTCTTGGCATCGAAGCCGATATCGGGATCGGTATACCCGATCCGGGCCGCCACATCCCGCGCGACCTTTTCATAATCGACCTTGCAGGTCGACGTGATTTCGCCCGAAACCACGATCCGGTCGGTCGTTACCAGCGTCTCGCAGGCGACCCTTGAAAACTTGTCCCCCTTGAGATGTTCATCCAGCACCCCGTCCGATATCTGGTCGGCGACCTTGTCGGGATGTCCTTCGGAAACTGATTCAGAGGTAAATAAATAGCTTTTCCCCGCCATTAACAGCCTCTCCTTGTACGAGAATTTTCGGTGCAATGCACCCGCGCATAATAAATAAATTTGCAGCCTGATCAATCAAGCTGCATATCTGGCGTGAATCCGTGAAAATGATGGTATGTGTACGCCCGCGTTACTCCTTCCAGTGGATACATTCTGCCGGGCAGCTGTCTATGACTTCCTGGATTTTTTCTGTGGGCGCGCCCTTGGAATTATGCACCTTGCTGACGCCTTCGGTGGTCATTTCGAAAACCTCGGGAAGCGAATCAACGCACAATTCGCACCCGGTACACTCATTTTCATCTACATAAACTTCCTTCGCCATCGTGTCCCCCTTCAAGGTTTTTCGTAATAAGACCCTACTTCGCTTCGCGGCCGGACGCATCCTCGGGCTTCTGGGCGTCCGCCGAGACCTTGTCCGCATCCTCGAGAACCCCGGATTTCGCCCCTTCCGTAGCAAGGCCCCTCTCGAGCGATTTCGCCTTGTAGGACTCGAGCATTGCCAGACCCAGGGAGCCCAGCATGAATATGGCGACCATCACCGTGGTTATCTTGGTAATGACGTCCGCGGTCGAAGACCCGAAGGTCGACTGGCTCGATCCGCCGAGTATGCCCATTCCGGCGCTTTTATCGGTCTGCAGAAGTATAATGATTATCAGGAGCGCACTGAGTATAATGAATAATACGGTGGCTACCGATGCTAAAATAGTCATGACGTCATCCCCTTGTACTGCGCAGAATTATACACACCCGCGGTTGTCCCTTCGATGGAAACTTGGAATCATTATCCATAGTAGCGGGCATAGAATATTGTAAAGGATTTTTTTTACCCTTAATAATTAATAGTGCCCCTACTTTACGTGCACTATGTCCAGGAATGAGGCCGTTTTAAGGCTGGCACCACCCACCAGAACCCCATCGATATTTTTCATGCGGTATAGTCCCGCGATATTGTCGGGCTTGACCGAACCGCCGTAAAGCACCGGCATCGCGTCCGCGATCCCGGCCGGATGGCCCCCCGCCAGGACCTCCCTGATTACCGCGTGCATGGCTTCCGCCATTTCCGGGGTCGCGACCTTTCCCGTCCCTATCGCCCATACGGGCTCATAGGCGATAACTATCGACTTCATCTGTGCCGCGGAGATCCCGGCGAACGCCTTTTCGACCTGGGCGCGCACGACCGACTCGCCGCGACCCGCCTCCCGGTCTTCAAGGAGCTCCCCTACGCACACCATGGGTTCCAGGCCCCATTCCAGGGCCGCGCGTACCTTTTTATTGACCAGTTCATCGGTCTCGCCAAAGACGTGCCTGCGCTCGGAGTGGCCTATGAGAATAGTGCGGGCTCCGCTGTCTTTGACCATGGCCGGCGATATCTCGCCCGTAAATGCGCCCTCTTTCTCGAAATACATGTTCTGCGCACCCGCGCGTACGGGCGTGCCCGCGCACAGGCCCGCGACTTCCCGAAGATGCACCGAGGGCGGAAAAAGAACGACCTCCCGCTTCCCTGCCTCCCCAAGTCCGCCGATTATGCCACGGGCGAGGTCGAGCGCCTCGGTATGCGTGGTGTACATCTTCCAATTGCCGGCAAAAATCTCCCTGCGCTCCATATCGGTTCTCCGTGTATGCCCTATTTCATGATGTATTTCGCGAGATCCACGACCCTGCTGGAATAGCCCCATTCGTTATCGTACCACGAGAGAACCTTGACCAGGTTTCCATCCACCACGTAAACCGATTCGGCATCGACAATGGAAGAATGGGGATTACCCAGGAAATCCACCGATACCAGGGGCAGCTCGGAGACGTCGAGTATGCCCTTGAGCTTGCCGTTCGCGGCGGTCTTGAGCGCGGCCCTGACATCTTCCCTGCTGGTCCTGGTCTTGACCGTGCAGACGAAGTCGACGATGGAAACGTCGGGGGTGGGTACGCGCAGCGCGAGCCCGTCGAGCTTACCCTTAAGCTCGGGAAGCACGAGGGTGACGGCCTTTGCGGCGCCGGTCGTTGTGGGTATCATCGAAAGGGCGGCGGCACGGGCCCTGCGCAGGTCTTTATGAGGAAAGTCCAGGATCCGCTGGTCATTCGTGTAGGAATGTATCGTGGTCATGAGCCCCTTTTCGACGCCAAAGCTGTCATGGAGCACCTTCACGATGGGCGCGAGGCAGTTCGTGGTGCAGGACGCGTTCGAGATGACGTGATGCTCGGCGGCGTTGTACTTATCCTCGTTCACGCCCAGGACGATGGTGATATCCTCACCTTTCGCCGGCGCCGAGATGATGACCTTTTTCGCCCCCGCGTCTATGTGCGCCGCGGCCTTGTCCCTGTCGGTGAACCTCCCGGTCGACTCGATCACGACGTCGACGGCGTCGGCTTTCCACGGCAACGATCCCGGATCCTTCTCGGAATAAATCTTGATCTCGCGCCCGCTCACGAATATGGAATTCTGGCCGTGTTTCACCTCGCCCGGGAATATCCCGAATATGGAGTCGTATTTAAACAGGTGTGCCAGTGTCGCCGCGTCGGTGAGATCGTTGATCCCGATGACCTCGAGCTCCTTGCTCGTCGATGCATTCTCCATGATGATGCGCAGTATATTGCGCCCGATCCTGCCGAATCCATTAATACCTATCCTGATGCTCATAACTCGTACCTCGTCTCTTTTAGTTGTTTTCCTGATCGATTGACCGGGGGATGGCCTCGGGCACGCATTCGCTTGGAATGGCATATATCCTGACCGGTTTTACGCCCCGGAAATATACACTCGAAAAAATTGATTGTCAAGCAATAAGCGCGGCACCTGATCCTTTTTGCCGGGGAGAATCAATATTTATTGCGTCTATCCAATAGTTAAATAAAACCCCCTCAAATTTCTGGAATAAGTCAATAAAACAATACACTTTTAATTGACAAAGTTCACAATAACGCTAACATTGCTTAATGAAGCGAAGTATAATTTTTTATCGTATGGATGATGGTAAGTGCCCAGTTGAGGATTTTATAGATAGTTTATCTGATAAAATCGCTCAAAAGGTTATCGCTGTATTTAAATTAATCGAAGATGCTGATTTAGTCTCTTCTAAATTTTTCAAGAAATTATCTGGCTCTGATCTGTGGGAATGTAGAATTACGTGGAAATCGGATATTTTCAGGTTTCTTGGTTTCTTTGATAAAAATAATATTGTGATTTTAACTAATGGATTTCAAAAGAAAACACAAAAAACTCCGTTATCTGAAATAGATCGAGCTGTAAAGTATATGTATGAATATAAAAGGAGAAACAAAAAATGAGCGATGTCGAAAAATATATAGCAAAACGTGAAAAGAAAACTCCCGGTTTTCGTAAAGCTGTCATGGAAGAATATGATAATCTTAGAATTGGTTCACAAATTAAATTGTTGAGAACCAAAAAGGGAATGACTCAAGAAGAATTTGCAAAAAAGCTGAAAACAACAAAAAGTGCAGTCTCAAGACTTGAGAATCATGCTGAAAGTATGAGGTTATCTACTCTTGAAAAAGTTGCTGATGTTTTGGGCAAGAAGTTAGTAGTGAACTTTAAGTGAAAATATCGGGCTTCATTTTACATTCGGTAAACGGTCCGCTACACTTCGGGCTGCGCCACATTTTGCTCCGTGAGTACACTACGCCAAATGTCGTTTACCGAAGGAACGTTATGCGCCCGGGACGCGTCGGCCGGGTGATCCGCGCGCCTATACCGCCGCGTCGAGGAATTCCCTGATCGCACCGTTCACCTTTTCATGGTGCTCCATGTGAGGCATATGGCCGGTCGCCTCCAGGACCACGAGCTTCGCGTCGGGAAGCGCGGTGGCCAGGCTTTCCGCGAGGGCGCGCGGCACGAGCTTATCGGAACGGGTCGTGAGCACGAGTGAGGGCCAGGTGATTCGATCCAGGGAGCCGGAATAATCGTAAGAGGCGCAAATCGTAAAATCATTGCGCATCGTCGCGGGGTCCGTCGCGCTCATACCCTGCAGGGCCAGGGCCGCCGTTTCGGGGGAGACTTCCCTGCTGTAGCTCAGCTTCACCGCGAAATCGCAGAAGGCGGCATAATCCTGGTCGATGAGCTGGAAGACGGCGCTGTTCACGGGGAGGGTCGCCGCGGTGCACAGGGCAATCATGCGCGACACCCTTTCGGGTTTTCTCAGGCAGAGCTCGAACATGATGCCGCCGCCCATGGAATGCCCGACCGGCACGACGCGCGTCACCCCTTCATGATCGAGCACGGCCTCGACGGCGGTTACGTAGTCCTCGATGGTCGGCATTCCGTTCCAGGCGGATTCCCCATGCGCCGGAAGATCAACGGCTATGGACCGATACGACTCCTTGAAAAACGCCAGCTGGTGGAGAAAAAGACGATGATCCCCGCCGGCACCGTGAAGAAAAAGAAGCGCGGGCTCCCCGGAGCCGAAGCACCGATACGCGACCCGGCCCGATTTCATCTCGATGTACTTCATGCTCGACTTCATAACAGGCCCCCGTTGGATTTAGTGCTTGCCGGCACGTTCATTTGGCAACAAACATATTCATGATGACACGCGCATCCGTCAATATCTGCCAGCCGGGATACGGCGCTTCATGCGCATTATGCTGCGGCAGCCATAATCCTGCAAGCACCTTCCTGGCCGACGACAGGGCGCGCGAGGATTTTGCCGCGCTCGGTACGACGGGCCCCGTTCAACCGGAGAAGATGCACTGCGGTCATATCGGGTACCTTGACCGGGACGCGCGGGTTATCGGCTGCCTGGTGTACGCAACGGAAAGGCCCCCGGAAAGCGCCGCACTGTTCGAGTCCACGTGCAGGCATTTCAGCTGCCGCGCACGGGATGTTTTATCGGCGGAGGAGATCGCATTCGCGGCGCAGCTCATGGGCGATTGGGTATATTATCCCCTGCTCATCACTGCCATCGACCTGCTTCGCGATATGAACCGGCAGTATCGGACCCCCGAAAACGTGCCCCCGTCCGTCACGGATTCGGTGAAAGCCGGATTGCGTGAGCGTGCGCGCGAGGCCGGCTGATTTTCTCTTTACAGCTTCCCCGCATACATGCTAGCATTCGGCATATCCATCATCCATATTTTCCGATACATTCTCTTCATTCTCTTCAAGGGGGCGCGTATGAAGATTTCGTCGGATTCTTTCAGGGGCGGGGACGCGATCGATGCCCGCCACGCGATGAAGGCGATACGGGGCGGACAGAATATCTCACCCCACCTGGTGATAAGCGGGGTTCCCGCGGGGGCGAAGACGCTCGCCGTCGCGTGCATCGACCGCCATCCCATGGCGCAGGGATGGGTGCACTGGATGGCGGTGAACCTCCCCGCGGATACCGCGTTTATAAGCGAGGGCGCGTCCGGTAAATCGATGCCGCGCGGATCGCTTGAGCTCGGCAACACGTTCGGCGCGCAGGGATACGGGGGACCGCAGCCGCCGCGCGGGAGCGGCAGGCACGCCTATGAATTTACGGTCTACGCGGTGAGCGAAATCCTGCGCGTCGCGGACAGGCGAATGGGCGAAAGTGAATTGCTTGAGCTCATGCGCGGGAAAATTCTTGCCAACGATTCGATAACCGGTTATTTCGAGAACAAATAGCGCATACCACAAGGGAGCCGATGAACAGGGAAGAGAGGCGGGATCATATCGTCGACTGCGCCAAGCGGCTTTTCGTCGAAAAAGGATTTCATCACACGACCGTGAGCGACGTCATCGAAGAGGCGCGCATCGCGCGGAGCACCTTTTACGCCCATTTCACGAGCAAGGTGGACATTTTCAGGATACTGGTGGACCGCTATGCCGTGATCATGCACCAGGCGATCCTGGGGATCAACCTTTCCCAGGCGAGGCGGGAGGCGCCGCTCACGGTCCAGATACGCGACATGACGGACCGGCTCGTGACCGCGATCGAACAGAACCGCGATCTCACGCTTCTCCTTATAACCGCGCCGCTGGGCCAGGACGACGATTTCGATAAAAGCGTCCTGGACCTTTTCACCCAGGTCCTGAACGCCATCCGCATTCAGCTCGACGACGGTATCGCGGGGGGAACCATTCGTCCGCTTTCCCCGCGCATCGTGTCCTACGTCATCATGGGTTCCATCAAGGAGATACTCTTGCAGTGGCTGTCGTACGGGGAAATCGAAGATCTCCGCGCGGCCCTGGACGACATTATCGCCTTTATACTCCTGGGAATCGCGACACGGGATCAGTCGCCCTCGAACTCGCAGAGCGCAAAAATCGGGTAGCCGGCGTCCTTCATTTTTTTCCTGCCCCCTACGTCCGGGAGGTCGATCACGAACGCCATTTCCACGATCACGCCGCCCAGCTTGGTGATGAGCGCCGCCGCGGCGAGGGCCGTTCCGCCGGTCGCGAGCAGGTCGTCCACGACCAACACCCTGTCGCCCTTGGCTATCGCGTCGACGTGGACCTCGATCTTATCTTTTCCGTATTCAAGCTCGTATTCGTGGCTCCGGGTCTCGCCGGGGAGCTTGCCCGCCTTGCGGATGGGAACGAAGCCCTTCCCCAGGCGATGCGCGATCGCACCCCCGAGGATGAATCCCCGTGCCTCGAGCCCCACCACGATATCGATATCCGCGGCCTTGTATCGTTCCGTGAAGGCGTCGACCACGTCGCGGAAGCCCTGGGCATCTTTAAGAAGGGTGGTTATATCGCGGAACATTATGCCCGGTTTCGGGAAATTGGGTACGGTGCGGATCTTGCTTTTAATCGTCATGGGCGGCTTCCTTTACAGGGATTGCGCGGTGATTGAGCCGTGTATCGGTTACCGGTTCAGGCGGTAATTGTCAATTAATTTATCACAAGTAACGATTTCTTTGCAGCGGGCGTGAATTATTTTTCGGGTGCCCGGAACATAGCCGGGAAAACCGTTCATATTTTCCATGCCCCGTTCGTATTCACTTTGGACGCTCGGTTTTGTCCCGGAGGATACGGAATGCTTCGCACTTCTATAAATATGAGCCACATCGTCTA
>SCSX01000081.1 GCA_004297825.1 Spirochaetota bacterium | reverse complement strand
CCGTTACGAATACAGTCCCTATGGCCTGGGGAATAGCACAAAATTCATCCGCACGCACCATGACATCCGAATACCCGCCGACCGTTTGTCTGCTGTCGAGCATACGGAAGCGAACCATGGTCGGTTTAGACAGAAATCCGAACCGCTTCTCAAATAGCTTAGTGCCGGTATAAGCGCAATTTATCTGATCGCCCGACAATACGAGATCCAGCCAGTCAGTGATAATTCTTTTATGGGATTCAAGAAACTTGGAATCAACGCCCTTGACGCAAAGCTGCCTTAGATAAATACCCGGACGAGGGTGTTCATATATCCAATCGATTACATCGAGCACGCGATTGATAATGGGTGCTGCTTCTATCACCTTTAATGGATTCTTCGCCAGCCACGGCGACAGGTCGGGAAACCTGCTGAGGATTTCACTCGAAGCTTTGGTGAACAGTGCAAGTTCCTTTGTCCGTCCCAACAATTTTGCCGCCTGTGAAGGACTCTCGAAAATGACAGCCGTAGGAATCTTATTGTTCCCAATTATTCGGTTGTTCACCTCTTTCCACTCGATCCTGAACGGTTTCGTGACGTCGGATTCCAGGTATTCCCTGATCCATTCTTTTACTTCGGAATAGCGTTCGCTCAATTCGAGGGGGGTTGGTCCGGAAAGGGCCATTTTCATGGGGAACAGACCCTGGTTGTCCAGAGTTTCGCGCAGAATGCCGCCATTCGACCATTTTTTATTTACCGCGGTCTTGACCGCCGCGATTGTGGTCCATTGCCTGCCGTAATTCATCGGAGCCGCGCCTCTTTCTCGGTCCGGTACTCTTCAATCGTGAGGTTCCTGATCCTTGACTCCCGACCTTCAGGGGAATCGACAAATCCTACGTTTGAAACATACGGCTCGATTATATGGATTTTCTGCAGGGGCGTCACGATCAGGAGCTGCATATTGAGCCTGTTAAACAGCTCCAGTCCAAATCGTGCGGATTCGTCCGACCCGCGGCCAAAGGCTTCGTCAATGACCACAAAACGGAAGCTTCGCGACTTGACCTCACCCCAGGAGAGACCAAACTGGTAGGCAAGACTCGCGGCCAGCACGGTATAAGCTAGTTTCTCCTTCTGGCCGCCCGATTTGCCCCCCGAATCGGTGTAATGTTCATATTCTTTTCCGTCTTCGATCCAGCGTTCGGAAGCGGCAAAGACAAACCAGTTGCGTACATCCGTCACCTTTACAGTCCATCTTTTGTCGATATCGCTGCATGAATCGCGTCCGCGAAACCGGTCAATGATGGCGCGTACCTGGAGGAACTTCGCCTCGGCATATTGCTCGTCCTCGGATCCGGTAAGGCTTCCTTCGGTGCAAGCTTTCAGGGATTGCCGGAAATCACGGATCTCGGCGTCCGGGCTGTCCTGTGCCTCAAGACTGATATAGCGACCTTTGTTGTATTCTATATTCGACAGTGATTGATTGATTTTTTCAATTCTTTCCCGGATGACCTGGCGTCCACGGTTGAGCTGGGACTGGAAATTCGCGATTTCGCGTATCGTGTTTTCGTTCAGGAGGTCCTTGAACCGTGACTCAAACCTCGGCAGATCGTCTTTCTCCAGTCTTGCCATCATGGCGCGAAATTCAGGCGCGCTCTCAAGACGCGCGTCTATATCCGTCGTCTCCGCCACATACTCACGGCGGTAGTCCTGCATGGTCCTGATTATTTTCTCTTCGAGGCTTTTAAGACGCTTGTCCTCGGCATCGATCTTTGCCTGGATCCATTCCCGCACGTCCTGTTGGCGGTGATCGGCGGACTCGAGAGTGATTGCATGGTTGCCGAGCGCCGTAGAGCGGTACTCATTCAATTGGCGCGTGAGATTGGTGTCCTCGGGACCTGCGGCGGCGATTACCTCGCGGCACTGTTCCAGCGACATCGACGCCTGTTCCTTTTTTTCGGCATTTTTTGCCCCCGTCTCTTTTTCCCGGTCTCGCTTGTCCCTCAATTCTGAAATGGCGGTTTCGATCTGCTCCAACTGGCAGTTCAGGGTCGCCAGAATATTCGAGGCCTCCTGAAGCTCTTTTTTTTCGCGTTCCAGCTCATCTATCTGGAGCGAAATCGGCTGCCAGTCAATTTCCTCCCAGGACCTGAACCCGTCAAGCCGGGTGAGCAGCGTTTTTCGTTCGGAGGCGATTTTGATTTCATTTTGTATCGAGCCGATGGCCGTCCCTTTGGAGGCTATTTCTTTTTCGAATCTCACAAGCCGCTCCTGCAGCGACGCCATTTTAGCCTCGTTGTTCCACCCGAGAACATACCGGCTCCGGTCTTTTATGTCCCGGCGATCGTCTTTTTCATGGCGGTTTCCCGCGCCCTTGATCTGGCCGGCGACGGTGATCGCCAGCTTTTCGCGCCTGAATTTTTCCATGGAATCACAGCAGGCATAATCGAAGCGCCGGGCAAGCTCGGCGCTTATCCAGGAAGACAACTCGCTCCCCGGCTTGATGTCAAGCTTGCGAACGAGCGACTCGGGGTGAAGGTCCTCGTCGCCTCTTGACTGCTTCGCGGAAATTTTGAAATAGACTATCCGGCCCCGGCAATTAGTCCTGTCCACCCATTCCGAAACGGCCGGATAATACCGTTCCGGCACCAGCAGGGAAAGCCCGAAGTTTCTGAGGAGCCGTTCGATCGCGCCCTCCCAGCGGGATTCGTCGGGACGGACCATGAGGAGTTCTCCCGCGAACGGCATCTCGTTCTCGTCGATGTCCGTTTCACGGCACATATCCTTCCTGATCCCGATTTGAACAGAATCGATGTTGCTTTTTCTTTTCCGAAGCGACTCCAGTTCTTCGTGAACCTCCTTGTGAGCGTCCCGGAGCCCTTTAAATTCAACCTCGGCCTCAACCCGCGAATTGTGCAGCGCCGTTTCACGTTCATCTGTCCGCTTCAATTCTGTGTCGATGGAGTTTCTATTGTTAAGAAACGCATCCATCGATCCGTCGAATGGGATAGATGACTTGGAAGCAATTTCCCGGTATTCCTCGGCCTTGCGCAGCCGGGCCTTTTTGTTATCCAGCAGCGTGCCTATATCGGTTTTCAGCCGCTCGAGACGGTCGCCCCCGTTCCTTGAAATCGCCTGCCTGATATTGTCCCTCTCGGCCTGCTCATGGGAGAGCCGTTCGTCGATCTGGAGTATGCGAGCTTCGACCTTTCTCCGTTCTTCGTCCAGGTTCGCGATCCTCTTTTCAAGAAGGCCGGCCTTGAGGCGGGAGAAATAGGATCGAAGCCCGTCGCGGCAGGTGCGCAGCGATTCCCTTGCGCCTGTCACCTCCGCATGGCGATCGAGGTCTTTCACCAAAGGAGCGAGTTTTTCAAGCTGATTCTTGGCTTTCAGTACCGCATTATGGGCCGTGTTGAGATCGTCAAAATGAGCGATGAGCGCCTCGATCCGCTCGCCGATATCGAAAGATTCAAGCATATGGGCACGCACGAAATCGGTAAGGTTCCCCACGGTTTTCATGGAAACGGTTTGAAGGAAAAGCTCAAGAGCCTGGTCATTCACGATACCGAATCGACGTCTGAATGACATGGCGTAGGGCGGATACCTGTCATATACCTCGTCGACATGTTCCATGGCTTTTAATCTTTTCTTGAGCTCGCGAATATCGGGACCGAATCCCGCGAAGTGCCCGGAGATGCTCAGGTCCGCATCCGCGACCAGGTAGAAACGGTCAGGCTGTCCCGCCTGGTCCTTCTGCCAGAATACCTGGGCGAGGGTTACGGTCTGCCCGAAGCCGCTATTGGTGAAAACCCCGAGAATCACTGAATAGCTGTTATAATCGCGGAGCGGGACCGGACGGGCGCGGTATCCGTCCTCGCTCCGCTCGGTCTTGTAATATCCCTGGATGTACGATCGCAAGGTCCGCTCGCGCGTTTCGGCGCCGGCCGCTTTGTTGTACGAGATGCGGTGCGCCGGAACGAGAAGCGTGGTGAGGGCGTCTACAATGGTGGATTTGCCGGTACCGATGTCTCCCGTTACGAGTATATTTTTCCCGGCGGGATGAAGGGACCATACTTTGTCATGGAAGGTTCCCCAGTTATAGAGCTCGATCCGGGAAAGGCGAAATCCGGCAAGCCTGTCGTCGTCCATGAATTCGAGGTCCATCTGCCCGTTCATTCTTCATCCCCCGCTTCCGAATTGCCGAGGTTGCGTTGAACATATTCCTTCAGCTTACGGTCGAATTCGTGGAGCCACTGTGCGTCTATGAAGGCCTTGAGTATCCTTCTGATTTCGATTTTATTGTTTTCGGTCTTCAGCCTGCGGATAAAGCCCAGCTCGATCGCTTTATTGAGGTGAGCGTCAATCTGGTCGACGATTCTCGCCTCATTGCTGCCTGGCGGGAGAAAGGTCCGCATCATCTCAACGATTTCATCACGGCTTACAATGAGGCGGCGATCGCCGCTGGATGCGTCATGCTCGGTGAGCCTTCTGCGTAACAGGGCCAGGAGCAGGCTCACCGGATAGGAAAGCTGTCTCCTCGCGGCCAGGACGGGAAGGCCGCTCTCGACGGCCCACGGCGCGTTTTTCAGCCAGGCGTACCCCTCGTCCTCGTGAATTACCAGTTCCAATCCCAAAGTTCGGACATAATCCCGAACGGACGACTGGCGTGACATGAGTTTATGCCATAAAGCGGGATCATCTTCAGCATACGTTACGCCCTTGAGAAGCGATATAACAATCAGGGAAAAATCCCTTTCGAGATCACCTGGCTCCGTCATTGCCGCTCCTGTTCAATATGATGTAGGGGATATACGCGCGCATTATAACACCCGACGCGGTGCGCCATTCCACGAGTTCCCGCCGCTCTTCGTCGAATACCGAAAAAGGGCTTTCACTCGCGATGGAGATGTAGGCGATCAATTCCGCGAGCCCCCGGGAAATCGGATATCTTTTTAATAGAGAGTGTAGCGGTATCTGGCCGCTTTCATTAAGCTCTTTTTTAATGTTCGACAGCAGCACTGATCTGTCGACATACGTCTGATCGAGGAGCGCCTGATAATCTATGTCGGCACCGTCCGCGTCCTGCACCAGGGCCGGGATGTGTCCCTGTTGCGTGGAAGAGTACATTCGCCGCTCCATCGGCAGCCGAATTTCCGCCGAGGAATCCTCTACCGACATGAAGTCTCCTTGAGGAACGTTCATCTTCGTCGACAATGCCGAGGTTGAAATGCTGTCCAGAATGCCCATTATTCTCTTATTTTCCAGATATACCCGGTTGTCAAGGTAACGCCTCAACTGGGAGGAAAGATTCGCCACGGTCCGCTGAGTATGCTCACCCGCGTCAAGCCAGTCAAAATGTATCCGCTTAAGGCGAAATTCTTCTGAAAATCCGGCGATCGCATCAAGTGCAAACACTTTTTCTATGAGCGCGGTGAGCTCATCCTGACTTTGCGGCGCCATGAGAAAATCCCAGAAGGCCCTGAAGCTCCGGCCCTGGTCGGATCCCGTGATCGCGTCGCGTTCTCCGAATATCTCCTCTAAAAGCGCTCCTTTGCTCCCGTCCCATGCCGCAATCTTTTCCCTTACCCGGCCGTCCAGTTGTCTGAAGTTGTGGTCGACCGTCCTGAAGTCGGATAAAAGCTCTCGCGCCATCGCGCTGAATTGCATGAAACGGTCGCGCAGGGCCGTCTGGTCCATGATTTCCAGCTCGCCGCGCCGGATCGCGGCAATTTCATCGTCCAGTTGCTTCTTCTTTTTTTCCAGCTCCGTAATACGCGTTTCGGCATCCTCTTCCGCGCCCAGGACCATCTGCCTCAGGAGCTCGAATATGGTGAGCAGACGGGATTCTGTGCCCACGAATGCGCGGGCGGAAAGGCTTTCAATCCAGGTCATGGTTTTTTCAACCGAGGGTGCCAGGTCATAATGGGGTTCATCGGAGCTGTGGGGGTAAAACCTTCGGAGCCAGCCCCTGTCGTTGTGGGACCAGTCGTCAAGATACGATTGCGCGCTCCTGGGGAAGGCGTCCTGGCCCTCTGCATCCCGAATCCGGTAGAGCATATCGTCAAGCATTGAGGCGAGGTTCGATTGACTGATATAACGAATATTGGGCTGGATAAAAGCCCGATCAAAAAAGGAGAGAATCAGCGGCGCATTCTCGGCCCGTAACAGCCTGAGTGCCGGATGGGATTTGAAAAGCTGAGTAATCGAATCGAAAGAAAGACTCAAGGAGCGTACCTGTCGGTGATAGTTTCACCTTTCCCATGACTGATCAAGTCTGGCACAAGGTGAATTCCACTAAAAGTAAAAATCAAGCATCTTTCTCGAAACATTGGCTTGTTTCCAGTGCTTTTTGCAGGGGGTGTTCAACAGCGGACACCCCCCGGCCGGGCACAGACGCGACATCGTGTCGCGTGCCCAGGTGCGCACAGGACGTGCGCCTGCACGCGCAAGCCAGGATTTTCCTTTTTCCCCTCCCTTGATGGGAGGGGCCAGGGGAGGGTGAAGCTCTGTTTGTCGTAAGGCGACGAGATTTTCTGCTCGCTGATGCGTCATCAGGGGGATTGATACTGACTATACTGCACGATAGATATTTTCCGTTATCCGACCGAGAGCGAATCGGTTACGCCTTGCTGTCGGCCGTTTCATTTAACCCCAAAATTTCCCGTAATTCCTTTTTCATTACTCCAACCCGGTGATGTTCAATGAAGTACATCGCGGTAATTACCAGAAGAAAAATAACAGGAAATAACGCGTTTATATCGAGTACAGGCTCGGTGACGTAGTTGAGAAAAAATAGTACCATCATATAGAGAATAAACAAAGTCATGCCCAAGGGCAATTTTGAAATCACCTCATATTTTCCATTCTTTATCGTGCAGATATTTTTTGTCGGGATTATGGATTCGAATCTGAAGAAGGAGAAAAAATGAAACCGCGACGCGAAAATACATTCGGTTTTTGAAATAAACTTGAATTTCCCCTCCGGTTTGACAATCGTTTTGTTGATATCATGGCTCACATCGACCTGATGATTAAACACGGATCGGCTGAACGGTATTCCGAATCGGAAAAAGCTTTCTATCAGCAATTTCTGTCCGAGTATTTCTAGTGTCGATAAAATCAAGAGAACGAGAGTGAAATTAAATTCAATGTTAGTCATGATACACCCACATGGTTAAATTTCGAACGGCTTTCCATCATTCACTATCCCATTTCCCCGTACCTTTTGCACTATCGATCAGCGCCTGTCCGAATCGGGTCATTAACCCGCTCTCAATCATTTTCAACGCCCTTTCCCTGTTCCTTTTTCCCCACCTGCTTTTCGGGTTGCGCGGGGTGAATTTCAGAAAGCAGCTTTCCTTATCGCGCTTGATCGCTTTGCTGTCAACCCAGCCGAAACAAAGCGCGTTTTCAATAGCGTCGTGCCAGCGCACGCTCAGAGTCGTGCTGTTTTTATGATAAATAATCAGCCACACGGATTTCTCAATCTGCCCATTGTCGCTCAACCATCTGCGCCATTCTTCGGTTGATGCGGCGTGGAGGGTTTTGGTGGGATTTATGGGTTCCATGGGTATGCAATTTGATTTGTAGTTTAGCTTATTGTGCTCAAAATGTCAAGGGAGTGGGGAGACCTTCCGCAGGCTGAGCCCGCATTCGTCTTTGAGTGGAAATTAATTGACTTTCAAGGTCAAAGCCCTATCATTGAATAAAATCGAGCGATTGGTACCCTTTACTTAGCTATAAAACTTATGAAATCATTACTCCTTAATAAAGCAACTATCGCCCTCTCCGGCCTGCTGTCCCTGGTTTCACTATTGAGCTTCCTGTTTTTTGGATGGCTTCTGCTGGGCCACCTGGGTCTGCCGTACAATTCGGAAGGCAGATATTTCGACGTGAATGAAGGAGTCGTATATCACCAGGAATCCATAGTGGGTCTTACGGTGGTCTGCCTGGCCTCATTGATTGTTACCGTATCTCTTGCGTTTGTGTGCAGCAGGGTAACCGGGCGATTATTATTGGGCCGTAACAATATCCGGCTAAGGAAAGGGCATCGTTGGAATACCGAGCGGTTTTTGCAGGCAGCCTGCGATCAAATGGTTAAGGAGCTTGATTGGGATAGCATTGATTCCGGATGCTTGCACCATACGGTAAGCAAGGCTAAAACGATAGATGGTCGGCAGATCATTGTCGGCGTGATAACGGAAATGAATATGTGGGAAGAACTCATCGAACACATTCGGGACGAGCGCGCGCACTGCAATTTCCCGCGGGAAACCCCTGTCTGGTTGTATGTGCCACAAGATTTGTCGATACCGGACCTTATGGCCGGAACAATGAAGATTCGCCGTATTTAATTTTGTCTTCTCCGCTGGGGACATCGTGCGGAAGAAGTCCTTCTCGGTCGGGTACCGCCCTTTATAGATGCTGTTCAGGAACAACAGCGGCACACCCCCATTAAAAAATTTTGTGCGGTTCCGCCCCCTCCTGACAAATAGTTACAGGAAGCCGCGGGCGGCGTTGGATGGTCCGATACAACCGGAATTCTGATGCGGCAGGCGACCTCCACATATTCGATCCGGGGGCGGCAGCGGAAACACATGCCCGCCTGACAGCGCCCCGGAATTCAAGGAGGACGTATGAAGCGAATGCTGTTTCTTTTAGTTTCGATGATGTGTGCAACAACCCTGCTCTTCGCGGCAGAGGAGGTCAAGGCGCCGGAAAAGAAGGACAATCCCCCGGCAACACTTTTTGGCGGGATGGATTTCAACTATTCGGGATACGGCGCGCTCATGTACCAGAACACGACCATAGGCGGGCACATCGCCCACCTGGCGGGCGCCAGGGGCGGGCTCATACTGGACGACTCGTTTGTTATTGGGTTGAGCGGGATGGGTGTCGCGTATCCCAACAGGCGCGAAACGCTGTCGGGGGAGCCCAACGACGGGTTGAAGCCGTACGCGGAGATCGGGTGGGGCGGACTGCTGCTCGAGTATCACCTGTTTCCCAAGAGCCTGTTCCACGTCTCCATGGGGCTTACCGTGGGGGCCGGGGGGATCTCCTTTTCCAGCCATAAAAGCGACAATGATTCCCATGACGAGTATGACGGCGACACGAAGGTCTTCTTCATGATGGAGCCGGAAATAGGCGCCTATGTGAACCTTACGCGCTTCTGCCGCCTGGGGGCGCTCGTATCGTACCGCCTTTCCAGCGGGGCGGACCATGGAGAATTCCATGACAAGGATATCCGCTCGTACGGCGTGTCTGTCGCGGCGCAGTTGGGATGGTTCTAGCGCGGTGAAGCTGCCGCGGGGGCGTTGCGACGCCCCCGCGGACGGGCGCACGGACAAATCTGTTGACGGAAAAGGAGGGCGATGATAATCAGGAGGGCGTGCCCGCACCGTGATTACAGGCGTTCACAAGGCAGGGAAGCTCCCGTATGGCCGCACACATTTCACAGCGCTCGCGTTTCGCCGAGGTTTTCCTCGACTATTACCCCGTCGCCTACAGCGCCGTCTATTCGAAGATCGGGAACGCCCACGACGCCGAGGACATCTGCCAGGAACTGTTCCTCCGCCTGTATACCAGGCTGGACGGCGTCGACAATGTGAGAAAATGGATCTTCATCGCCCTCAACTTAATCATCAAGGAATATTACCGGAAAAACAGGCGGGATGTCGCCGATATCGACGACATCTTTGACGATGCTGCACTGTCGTTCGTCAATGGCTTTCGCGACACGCGCATCATCATAAAGGAGGTGCTGGAAGAAGAAGGGACGTACGCGGACGATCTCGATCGGGTCGTCTTCGAGCTGGTGGCGATGAGCGGCTACAGCTATGCCGAGGCGGCGGGACAGCTCGGCCTCACGAGAAGGCAGGTTGAGTACCGATACACCCAGATCGGGGTGCGGGTCAAGGAGCGGTTGAGGCAGCGTGGGGTGAAACACCTGGAGGACCTGCTATGAGCGGGATGAGCGAAATCCTGTCGCGGTTCGCTCTCGCACGGCACGTGCCGCCCGAGATACGCCGGCGCGCGCTCGTGTCGAAAAGGGCGGCGCTCGTGAAAACGCTGAAGGCGGCGGGCGCGTACAGCCCCTATTTCGGCGCGGTCGCGGGGGTGGCGACCCTTACCCGCAGGCTCGGAGTCAGGCTCTCAATGGCGCAATGCGCCGCCGTGATGTGGACGGCACTGGCATTCCTGGGCGGCGGGGCGATCGCGGGCAGTCTCGCCCTGGGCAATCTCGCAGTAGTATCGGCCCTCCTGGATGAGCGGCATGACGATCAGAAAACAATATCCCCGGATGCGGCGCATGAGACTAAGAAGGCCGGGTCTTCAGTATCGGACGAAAAGGACGGAAAGAAACGGAAGGGGGAGGCGTCCTCGCGCGATAAAACGGATTCTCTGGAAACGCGGGGGAAGACGGGATACAGGGACGGAACGCGGGACGGGAAGGCGGACGCGCCGGACGAGACAGCCCTTGAAAAACTTACCCCGCCGGGAAGCGACGATTCGGATTCGAAGAAAGACCGCGCCGCGCCGCGGGGGCCGGTCATCGGTATCGGCGCGTTCGAGACCGAGAACCTGGACGGCGCGCAGGGGCCGCTTTTCGCGGCAAGGCTGGAGCAGGAGCTTGCCCGCATCCGCGGGAGCGCGGGCGTGGTGAATGTTCTTGACGGGAACAGGAATTTCGGCGCCCGTTATCTGCTGGTGGGTTCCGTATCCGGCCTCGGGGGGCGGTTCACCCTGGACGCGCGCCTGGTCGACACGCAGGACTCGTCGGTCATCTACGCGGAGAGCGTACAGGGCGGTTCCCTGGACGAGCTGTACGGGGCGTGCGGGTCCCTTGCCCGGAAAATATCCGAGAAGGTAAAATGACGTGAAGCGCGGGAGGGTCGGCATGAAGGCGGCGGTGAAAGTAACGGGTCGGATAGTATGCGCGGCTCTCCTGGTGCTCGCCCTGGGGACCGCCCGGGCCCATGCGGCCGGTGAGAAGAAGCGCCTGGCCGTGCTCGATTTCTCGGCGAACAACACCTCCGATGCCAACGCCCGCATCGTGCGCAACGCCTTCGAGGTGATGCTGTACAAGACGTCCCTGTACAACATGCTCGAGCGGAGGCAGGTGGAGCTCGTCCTGAAAGAGCAGGGATTCCAGGCCAGCGGGTGCGTGGACACCGCGTGCGCAATCGAAATAGGAAAAATGCTCTCGGCGGACCTGGTGGCGGTGGGAAGCCTCGACCGCATCGACATGTACATCGTGAGCGTAAAGGTCATCGATATCGCGAACGGCAGCGTGGTGTATGCGGATAACGAGCGCTCCGCGAACGAGGGCGGGCTCTACAACGCGCTCGAACTGCTCGTCGCGCGCTATTCGGGCCGCGCCGCTGCCCCGGAAGAAAGCGGGAAGGCCCGGCCCGAAAAGAATCCGTGGGAGCAAATGAAGGAGTGGTTTGAGGACGCGGAAAAGGCCCTCCCGGAAAAGAAAGCGGACAAAGACGGGTCCGGCCTGTCATGGTACGCAGGGGTCATGAACCAGTACACCCGGATAGGGGGAATCGATGCGAACCTCTCGGGCGCGCGCGGGGGCATCGTGCTCATGGATTGCCTGACCGTGGGCGTGAGCGGAATGGGACTCACGTATCCGACCAGGCGGGAAAAATTCGAGGGAAGGCCATACGTGGGGAGCTATCCCAACGTGGAGATGGGATGGGGCGGATTGCTGCTCGAGTATTATCTGTTCCCGAAAGAAAGATTTCAGCTTTCCTTTGGCACTACCATCGGGGCGGGCGGGTATGGATTCACGAAGGCCGGCGATACGGGAGATGAACCGGACAACGGCGCCGGGGGTTCCTTTTTCTTGCTGGAACCCGAGATAGGGGGTTACATAACCATGCTCCGCTATTTCCGGTTCGGCGTGCTGGGGTCGTACCGCTATACGACGGGCGCG
>SCSX01000080.1 GCA_004297825.1 Spirochaetota bacterium | reverse complement strand
GACCGCTGAGCATTTTCCTGATCTGTTCCAGCTCTTTTTTGAGCCCCAGGTTTTCTTTCCGCAGGCTCTCCAATTCGTTACTCATGGCAGCCCCTTCCTTATCCAGAAAATTATCAAGCCCCGCAACCGGGTCAAAATTTCTATTGACAAATCGACTGCACCCGAATCACTATCCGGACACACGCGGCTCGCGTGGACCCGGGGGCGTAGCTCAGTTGGGAGAGCGCTTGAATGGCATTCAAGAGGTCAGGGGTTCGATTCCCCTCGTCTCCACACCCTTCTAATCAATATCCCGCATAAGGCTCGATGTCAAGATAATTTGTTCGTACCGTCCAAAAGCGCCCTGCAACACGCGTATCGGCGCCCCACTCGATCCCGCGCGCGTCGACTAGTCCAGCTGGTGCAGCACGATGCCGCTTCGCACTTTGGGCTCGAACCAGGTGGATTTGGGCGGCATGAGGCCGTTGATATCGGCCACCGCGATCAACTCTTCTATTGAAGTCGCGTACATGGAAAACGCGACCTTGAAAGCGCCGGCATCCACCACCCTCTCCAGTTCCTCCGGGCCCCTTATCCCCCCGATAAAGTCTATTCTCTTGTCCCTGCGCGGATCGGCAATGCCGAGCAGGGGCCCCAGGACTTCGTTCTGAAGCACGGTCACGTCGAGACCCTCGATGGGACCGGGTGCGATTTTGAACGAGGGCTCGATCAGGTACCATTGATGCTCCAGGTACATGCAGAAGGAATGCCCGTGCGGGGGCATTTTTTCGCCGGTCTTCCCGACCTTGAACCTCCGGGAGAGCTTTTCAATGAACTGGGCGGGGGACGCGCCCTGCAGGTCCTTTACCACGCGGTTGTACGGGAAAATCCTTAGCTGGTCGTGGGGAAATACCACCGCCATGAACCAGTCGGACTCGCTCTCCCCGGGGGCAGTGGACCGTGTTGCCCTGCGCGCGATGCCCAGTTTCGCGGCCGACGCGGCGCGATGATGCCCGTCGGCGATGTAGAGGGGCCGCGGCGCGATCATTTTCGTGAATCCCGCGATCAGCTCCGCATCCCTGATTACGCGGAATACGTGCCTGATGCCGTCCCCGGTGGTGAAATCGCTCTCCGGGGGTAGTGCCAACGCCCTGGCGAACAGCGGGGCGCCCGCCCCGTCTTCCTTATAGAACGTGAAGACAAGCCCCGCCTGGACGTTGAGCTCGTCCATATGCCGCATGCGGTCTTTTTCCTTGTCCTCGCGGGTGAGCTCGTGCTTCTTGATGAGCTCGTTCATGTAGTCGTCGATACTCAGGCATGTCACGAGACCGGTCTGCTCCCTCCCTGCCATTACCAGGGTATAGAGATACAGCGCGGGCCCGTCATCCTTCTTCAATACGCCGTCCGCGATGAACCGTTCGAGGTTCTTCCTGCCGGCGGCATAGACGGAATCGTCATACATCGATACGTGTGCGGGCAGGTCTATCTCGGGCTTCGAGACGTGGAAAAAGCTCTCGGGCCTGTCTTGCGCGATCGCTCTCGCTTCGTCCGATGAGACGACGTCGTAGGGAAGCTCCGCGACACGGGAAACGCGCCCTGGTTCGGGACGAAGTCCCCTGAATGCCTTGATGCGTGCCATGAAAACCTCTGGTTCAATAAAGTATAGTGGGCACGTGTGGGCACGCGAGGCATTTTTTCAAGTATTAATTGCCGGGGCATGCCCAGCCTCCCCCTCGATGGGGGAGGCTGGGTGGGGGTGAAAGCTTCACCCTCCCCTAACCCCTCCCGTCAAGGGCGGGGGATTTTCTTGAACATCCCTGATGAAACAACCAAAGTCAATATCTCCATGTACACTATTCGGGAGATTTCGTTCAAGGGAGTGGGGGTCGATGCTCCGACAGGCTGTTGACCCGGCCGTACGATCGGGTTTACCGAACGAGGACTCCGGGGAATCAGCCCTCGGGGTCCATCTCGAATACGCCGCCGTGGATGGTGATGTAGCGCTCGATGAGGAATTTTCTTTTTCCCGCGGGTATCGTGATCTCGACCGTTTCGCCCACGGTGTGATTTTGAAGGGCCATGCCCACCGGTGAGGTTGCCGAGATTTTCCCCTCCGAGGGCTTGACGTCGTTCGACGCGACAAGCGTGAATTCGAGCCGGTCGCCGCTTTCGACGTCCTGCACCACGATCGTCGAACCATAGCCGATTTTATCCTTTGAGATGTCGGACAGGTTCAGATTGGACAACTGGCTGAACTGGTTCGAGAGCTGGGCGATACGCGCCTTGACCATCCCCTGGCGCTCGCGCGCGGCGTGATATTCTGCGTTCTCCTTGAGATCGCCGTATGTCCGGGCCTCGGCGATGCGCTTCGGGAGCTCGACCTTGAATTCGTACTTGAGCCGGTCGAGCTCTTCCCGCAGTTTGAGCTTTTTTTCTTCGATGGAGTCATCCATGCCGATACCTCGCCGGTGTGAGATTGCTCCGCTCACGCATGTGAAAAGTCATTTTGCATTGATTTTGATGAGGAGCTTGATATTCTTGTTCTTGTCTTTCTTTACGGCAAAACCGCTCTTTTGGAGGGTTTTCTCGATCCTGTATGCAGCGATATCA
The DNA here is from genome assembly GCA_004297825.1 of Spirochaetota bacterium. NCBI lineage: Bacteria > Pseudomonadati > Spirochaetota > Spirochaetota bacterium. The sequence continues at coordinate 56,550 of SCSX01000080.1, read as the reverse complement.
ACCACTTTTTTATTCATCCGTGAGCTTTCCGTGCCATCCGTGTAATCCATGTCCCCGGGATCCCGCGAAAATACGCAGGCATGAGGACCGCCGCTTCCATTAATATTGTCGGAGATAAGACACCGCAAATTCATCACTTTTCGCGCGCGCGCACCGCAACACCCTGGCTGATCATTCCCTGTATCACGAAAACTTCCTGAGGAGGCCCCCTAAATCCCCCGGAGGGGGACTTCAACAATCGGCAGAATATGCATTTTTTACCATTGGCAGATGTCGTTGCCCCCCGCCGGGGGGTATGGGGGGCGCTTTTTAGCTTGCGGATCATGCCTGCCCCTGCTGAGACCCTACGGTCACCCTGGCCGCGGTCAAAGGGGAGTCACCCTGAGCGCAGTCGAAGGGCGGCTCAATGGTCCGATAAAAAATCCGCGACGAACCCCGGGGCGGGATGGGTTCGAATCTCCTCGGGTGAGCCGTCCTGTTCGATGCGCCCCTCGTTCATGACGGCGACCCTGGTCGCCATCTCGAACGCTTCGCGCTGGTCGTGTGTGACGTACAGAATCGTGATCCCGAGCGCGCGGTGCAGGTCCCGCAGCTCCCGGCGCATCTCGGCGCGCAGCTTCGCGTCCAGATTCGAGAGCGGCTCGTCGAGCAGGAGCACGGGCGGTTCCATGACGATGCCCCGCGCGAGGGCGACGCGCTGCTGCTGCCCGCCCGAAAGCTGGTGCGGGAAACGCCCGCCCAACCCGTCCAGGTGTACCAGCTCGAGCGCGCGGGCGACCTTTTCCCCGCGGACCGGCTTGATAAGTTTCCTGATCCTGAGCGGGTATTCCACGTTTTCATGCACGGTCATGTGAGGCCACACCGCGTAGGATTGGAAGACCATTCCGAATCCCCGTTTTTCGGGCGGGAGAAAACTCCCTTCCCCAAACAGGATTCTTTCATCCAGGAGCACCTCTCCCGTATCGGGCTCCTCGAGGCCCGCGACGATGCGCAGGAGCGTCGTTTTCCCGCAGCCGCTGGGGCCCAGCAGCGCGAGAAAGCTGCCGTGGGTCACCGAGAGCGAAATGTCGCGCAGCACCTCGTTGTGTCCAAAGCTTTTGTATACCCCGGTAAGACGCAGTACGTTCATGAACGCTCCTCCAGTATGTCTACGGTCTTCCCGCCCCGCGCGGCGAGCGCGACCGCCAGCGCCGCGGTGAGGATCATCCAGGCGAGCGCGGCCGCCGACGGCTGATCGGCGTATTCCTGGAGCTGGAACAATACGGTGCCCAGGGTCGCGGCGCCCGGGCCCGTGAGGAGCACGCTCATGGTGAGCTCGGTGAACATGGGCAGCGCGCTCAGGAAGAGCGCCGCCGCGATGGTTTTCTTTAGGATGGGCGCCCATATGTCGGCGAGTACGCGCGCGGTGCCCGCGCCGCATACCCGCGCCGATTCCTCCAGGGCGGGGTGAACCTGGCGGAAGGAGGCCGCGAGCATCCTGGAGCCGAGCGCCCCGTACTTGACGGCGTAGGCGATTCCCATCCACACGAGCGGCATATCGGCCATGAATCCGTAATCGCCCAGAGACACGCTCACCCGCGCGGATACGATGATAATAATGAGCGCGATCACGGTGCCGGGGGCAGCGAACCCGGCACCGAGCGACTCTATGCACCATCGGGCCGCCCTGCTCCCCCTGCGCACCGCGGCGTACGCCACGAGGAAACCGGCAAAGACCAGCAGGGCCGATACTGCCCCTGCAAGGGTGAGCGAGTTCACCAGGGCCTCTCGGAAATCCGGGAGCGAGATCACGTAGCCCAGGTTGCGCAGCGTCCATGCCGAGGGCGCGTAGGTGCCGGCGACGGGCGCCAGCGCCGACAGGGCGAGCGCGCACCACGGCAGGGCGAGCATCACGCCCACGAGCGCCCACGAGATCGCGCTGAGCGGAATGCGCGCCCGTCCCAGGAGGACGAGCGAGGGCCGTGATGAGCGGGCCGCGAGGAAGGCGCCCGCCCGTTTGCGATAGGCGTGCATGAGCCTGTTGGAGAACACGAGCACGGCGAGCGCGATCACGAGCAGCAGGGCGGCGAGCTTGAATCCCGTCATGAGCCCCTGGAATCCGCCCAGCTTGAACTGCGAATAAATGAGCGTCGTGAGCACGAACTCGCGCACCGGCATGCCGAGCATCGCCGGTACTCCGAACGACGAGAGTGTATAGAGAAAGGCGAGACTCATCCCGTTGAGCAGCGGCGGCCACAGCAGCGGCAGGCTCACGTCCCGGAATACGCGCCACGGCGGGGCGCCGCTCATGCGCGCCGCCTCCTCGAGCGAGGGATCAAGCCGGTCGAACCCGGCGCGCAGTTCCAGGTAGGGAAACGCGAAGGCCACGGTGGTTTCCACGAGCACCATTCCCCAGAAGCCGTAAATGCCCTGGGAGGGAAACACGCCCCGGAGTATTCCCACCGCGGGGTTGCCAAGCACGATCCAGGCCATTCCCAGCAGGTAGGCGGGAATCGCGTACGGGATCGAAAGCAGCGTGGCGAGGGCGCCCTTCCCCGCGACATCGGTGCGGGAGGCGATCCAGGCCATGACGCACCCGAACAGTCCCGAGAATCCGGACACGGCGAGGCTCAGCCAGAGAGACCGCACTATGGCTTCCTTTACCACCGGTTCATTGAGGAATGAAAGGTCCATCAGCGCAGCAGAATATCCGTAAAGGTGTTTTTAAGTTCCTGCCGCCGGGAATAGATTTCCTTTTGTATTTCGAGGGACCAGGGCATGAGCCCCGGTTCCAGTTGGGCGAACTCCCTGCCGCCGGGAGGCGCGGGCATCCGCTTCAGGGGCGAATACATGTATCCCGCCGTGATGGCCCGCTGCGCCTCGTCGGTGAAGAACCAGTCGTAGATTTTTCGCGCGAGCTCGGGCCGGCGGCTGTCCTTCATGATGGCGATGGGACTTATGACCGGTATGGTCCCGTCCAGGGGGTAGACGGGAATGACGGGCGAGCCCTTCCGGCGCGCCTTGAGCACGTTTTCCAGGAGGACGATGCCCACCGGCCGTTCTCCCGTTTCCATGCGCGTGATGACCGAACTGTTTCCCCCGGCGACCAGCAAGTCCTGCGCGCGAAGCTCCCTGAAATAATCCCAGCCGAACATCCGCTCGAGCATCGCGACCGCAGTGAACGCCGATCCCGATTCGAGGGGATTGGGCATGCTGACCTTTCCCTTGTGCGGGGGGCCGATAATATCTTTCCAGGATCGGGGCGCGTCCTTTTCGTCGAGTGCTTTCGGGTTGTAGGCGATCACCATGACCGGGAGCCTCACGCCCGCGAAATGACGGTCGGGATCCATGAAATATCCCGGGACCTCGGACGCGGCGGCGCATTCGTACGGCAGGAGCATGCCGGCCATTTTCAGCTCGTAATACCAGAAGGGATCGCTGGTAAGGATGATATCGGCGCGGGTGCGGCCGGCGGCAAGCTCCGCATTCACCTTGCTCGCGATGGTTTCGCTTCCCCCCTGAAACCACATGACCTCGACACCGGGCGGCAGCGCCTTTTCGAGCAGGGGCTTCATCTCCGCGATTACTTCCTTATAGATGCTCGCGTATATCCACACGCGCGGCTTTCGGGAACAAGAGCCCGCAACGAATATCGCAATACCGAGGACAAGAATGGACGCAGAGAATTTTTTCACGATACTCATGCAAAATGCCTACTATAGAAAAGTCCGCCTATCAAGCAGATTTTACTGCAAATTCACATTCCCGGATTGTGTGTGAAACGCGGCGTTCGCTATTCCCGCTTACCCGTTGACTTTTCAAACCGATGTCCGGCGGCATCCTGTTCCCGGGGATAAAATGAAATTGACATAATCGGCGCAATGTGTCAGGGTTCGCGAAAGATAGAGAGCCAAGGGATCCGAACAATGAATGCGGAAGAGCGGAAGAGACAGATACTCGAGGTTGCCAAGAGACTTTTTTCAAGGAATGGCTACTACGAGACCCAGATAAGCGACATCGTGAAGGCCGCCGACATCGCGCGCGGCACCGTGTACCAGTATTTCAAGAACAAGGATGATATCTTCACCACCCTGCTCGACAATTTTTACCGGCAATGGGAGAACGCGGTGTCCACGGGCATCACCGGGGTATCCATCAAGACGATAGACCCCGTGGACTATTTCAGGCACAGGGTGCGCATGACGCTCGTGTTCTTCGAAAGCGACCGTGAAATGTGCAACATAGTGCTGCGCATGGGACACGGGCTTCAAAGGGACTTCGAGTCAATCATCAGGAAGATGGAAAAAAGGATTTACACCCTTATTCAGGGCGATCTCGAGCTCGGGATTCGCGCGGGAAACGTCCGCAAAGACCTGAACGTCGAATTAACCGCCAATCTGCTGGACGGGGCCCTGCTTCACGTCGCGTATCATTATTTCGTGCACAAGAAAAATGAGAAGGCTCCCGTCGATATCGAAAAGATCGCCGGGGAGATAACGGCGGTGTTTCGGGACGGGATTTTCACGCGGCAGGCCTCCGCCCATGCTAAACCTCAGCGTCAATGACGATAAAGCTGAGATCGTCATTGAACCTGTCGGATCCGCGGAATGACGCCAATTCCTTAACAAGGCGCCCCGAGAAATAATCCGCCTTGTCCCCCGCGCCGCGCCGCATGCAGTCCATGAGCCTCTCCTCCCCGAACAATTCCTTCGCTTCGCTGAGACACTCGGTGATACCGTCGGTGAAGATGAGAAGACGATCGCCCGCGCGAAGCGTCACCTCGGCCTCTTCCAGCCGCACCGAGGGAAACCAGCCGAGCGGCATTCCCTTCGTCTTGAGCTCGATAAATTCTTCCGTGGAGCGGCGATGCAGGATCTGCGCGGGATGCCCCGCGCAGGAATAGCGCACCCGGCGCGAAGCCACATCGAGCACCCCGTAGAACGCGGTCACGAAGTTGCTGTTGACCGTCGACCGGTACACCGCGCGGTTCACCGCCGCCAGCGCGAGCGGGGGCGCGCTTTTTTCGCGGGCGCCGTCCAGCGCCATCTTGGCTATGAGCGAAAGAAATGCGCCGTGCAGTCCGTGGCCCGAGACGTCGGCGATGAAGAAATACAGCCGCCCGTCCTGCTCGTAGAGATCGTAGAAATCTCCCCCCACCTTGTCCATGGGCATGCACACGGCATGTGTGCGTATTCCCGGCACAAGGGGAACCTGGCTCGGCAGGAGGCGTTCGAGTATCAGGCGCGCCATGTCGAGCTCGTATTCGATTTCCAGGTTCCGCGCCGAAATGAGGCGCTGGTATTCGTACATTCTTAACAGGGAGTGGATGCGCACCAGGAGCTCCTTCGAGTTGAAGGGCTTGGTAAGGTAATCGTCCGCGCCGTGTTCCAGTCCCTCGATCTTGTTGGCGAGCTCCGCCTTCGCGGTGATCATGAGCACCGGTATCTGTTTCAACGCGGGGTCCGATTTCAGCAGGCGCGTCATCTCGTACCCGTCCATGACCGGCATCATGACGTCGGTGACGATCAGGTCCGGCCGGTGTTCCCGCGCGGCAGACAGGCCTTCCTCGCCGTTGGACGCGAACAGGAGCCGGTATTCCTTTCCGAGGAGAAACCCGATAAAGGACTGCATCTCCTGGTTATCGTCGACGACCAGGAGCGTAACGGCCCGGTCTTCCGACACGCCGGTATCTGCGCCCCCGCCGTCCTCCGTCCGCGACTCCCCGCCAGGATCCTGCAGGGCATGCAGGGCGATGCGCGCATGGTCGGAGATCGCCGATTCGATCTCCCCTGACTCGATGAACGCCGCGTCCTCACGGTATTCCAGGTGCTTTTTGCCAAGGGGCAGGGATACCGTGAACACGCTCCCATGGTTTTCAGGGTAGTGCGCCTTGTGCCGGCTTTCAACGCGAATGTCCCCTCCGTGGAGCAGCGCGAATTCCCTGGCCAGGGCGAGGCCGATACCCGTACCCTCGCGATGCCCCCCCGGCCCCTCGCCCGCCTGTCCAAACCGGTCGAATATTCTTCCCAGGCTTTCCGGCGGCACGCCTTCCCCCGTGTCCTCGCACGCTATACGGCAGACGTCCCCGTCCGCCTTCACCGAAACCGTGATGCTCCCTCCGCCCTCCGTGTATTTGAGGGCGTTCGAGAATATGTTCATTACTATCTTCTCGAGCTTGTCGCTATCCGCCCAGATCATGAGAGGAGCCTGGGGTTGCGAAAACCGTATCGCCACACGCTTCGCGCCGGCCGCGGAGCGGACGGTCCGGAGAAAGGACATGAGGAAATCGACCGCATCGATTTCCTGCACGCGGAGGTTCATGCGGCCCGCCTCGATCTTCGAGAAATCCAGCAGATCGTTGATGAGCTTGAGCAGCCTGATCCCGTTCTTGTGAAGGCTCCTGAAAAAATCGGCGGAAATATTTTTCCCGTAATCCCCCTGGATGACCGACTCGATGGGAGACAGCATGAGGGTGAGGGGCGTGCGGATTTCGTGGGATATATTCGCGAAAAAGCGCGATTTCTGGCGGTCGAGCTCCACCAGGGCCTCTTCCGCTTTTTTGCGCGCGGTGATGTCCCGGGATACCCCCCTGAATCCCGTTTTCGTGCCGTCCGGGGCTGTAATAAGCTCTATGGAATGTTCCGCGTAGCGGCGCCTCCCGTCGCGGCGCACTATTTCGAACACGATGAGCTCCTTGCGCTTGCCGGTGATGTAGACCTCGTGATAGATTTCAAACACGGACTGGACCGATTCCGGGGGCACGATCCGCGAAAAGTTGACGTTCAGCATTTCATCTTTCGAATACCCGAAAAATTCGGCGATGGCGTCGTTCACGAACGTGAAATTTCCAGCCAGGTCCGCTTCATAGATTCCTTCGTGGATGGTCGCGATGATCGCCTGGAATTTCTTCTCGCTGCGATTGAGCGCCTCCTCCGCCTCGAGCTTCTCGGTCATGTCGCGCAGGATCCCCCTGAAACCGGCGGGATTCCCGCCGGAATCCACGATGAGCGAGGCGGTACCCTCGGTGGTGCGCACCGTGCCGTCCTTGCGCAACACCTTCCAATCGAAGATGGGCGACGGCTCGCCGGAGGCGTATATTACATTGAATATCTGGAATATCTTTTTACCCACGTCATTATCCGGCATGAACTGGCTGTAGTTCATGGCCAGCACTTCCTCCAGCGAGTATCCCAGGATGCGCGCGATGGAATCGTTGACGAAGGTGACGTTCCCCTTGAGATCGACCTCGTAATACCCCTCCCCTATGCTCGCGAGAATGTTTTTGTACCGGGCCTCCGATGCCTGGAGCTCCCGGGTCCGTTCGGCCACCATCTCCTCGAGCTCGTCCGCGTAAGAATCGAGACGCGCACGCGCGTCTCCCAGCCCCTCGACCATGGTGTTGAAGCTTCGCACCATGAAACCGACCTCGTCCTCTTTCCTTACCGGGATGGTTACCCCCAGGTTCCCCTTCCGCACCTCCTCGAGACCGTGCACAAGCTCGTTCAGGGGGCCTATCAATACCCCCTGGAAAAAAATGCCGTATCCCAGGGTCACGAACACCATGATGATAAAAAGCGCCCATACGAATTTCATGGCCGCGGGATGGAGGTACGCGCGGTATCCCCGGTAGGGGAAGCCGGCTTCAAAGGCCCACTCGCCGCCCCCGTCAACATGGATGAACGAAACGAAACGCTCGTCCCCGCTCTCCCGGTAGCGCCGGGTGCCCGGTTCGTCCATGGGGGCTATGAACGCCAGGACCTCGTCCCTGAGCGCCGCACCCTCGCTCCCGCTGTAGCGCACATGGCTTGCCAGAACCTGTGCGAAAGGGTAGAAATCCTCGCGGTGACGGTCGGTGTACGCGACGACCTCCTCCCTGAACGAATCGTCCCCCATGGCCTCTATCTTTCCGCGATGATAGCGCACCGCGCGGGATATGCGGTCCAGTGCGCCCAGGACCGTTTCCTTTTTCGCGCTCCCGTCCCCGGAAGCGTTCTGGAGCACCGTGAGGATGAACATCCTATAGGCCGTGCAATGGGACGGCGTGTTTCGCACGGCGTCGATTACGGTCTTTTCAAATTCCCCGCCGGGGATACGGGCGAGGCGCGCCCGCAGCGCGGCGTTGTAGAGCTCGCCGCGCCAACGGCCTATGACCGGCTTCATCTCGTCCATTACGCCATAGATGCGGTCGGGCGCGGTTTTCCCGCCAGTCGACACCCGGTACGCGTACGACATCTCGGGGAGAATTTCACCGGTCTCCGCCGCAAGATGGGTTTTTACCGAGTGCGCGGCATCGTAGGCGACTTCATGATCCTTGAATGAATAATAGCTGAAGCCCTGCAGGATCACCAGCATGGTCACCATGCTGATCCCCACGATTTTTGCCATGAAACTGGTCCGATCCTCCGTGTAGTTGAGATACAGGATGGCTATGATGAAAAACCCGAATATAATGAAGAGATCCCATATCACCTGGTAGAGCCCGCGTTCGATTACGCCGTTGCGGCTGAGAATATTGGCGATGGTGGGCACTATTCCTGAAACGAGGTAGGTGATGCTCATGGCGAGGATAGGCCCAAAACTGCGTCCCCGCATATCGTAGAGTTTCCACGCCATCACCCCGACGAAAATAAGGATATATACCAATATGAATACTCCCACCACCCTGCTCGCACCCTCCGTCGCGAAATCCCACTGGTGCGCCGACGCGATGAAAACCTTCCCGGCACTGACCGTGGAGGCGTAGAAGAACACCGCCACAAGGAGGCTGCACGCATACATCCCCCGGAACAGCCATCGTGCCGCGGGCGTACGCTCCTCCCTGCCGATATGATAAATGAAGAAGGTAAAATGCGTTTCGATAAGCAATATTACGCCGGTCGTGACCCATCGGTGATAGGCCGCCCAGGGATGATAGAAGCTCCCCGCGACCAGGTAGGCGAGGTTGAACACGGCAAGGAGCAGCATGCTCATCCCGATGTGGAACGTGGAACGCGACTTCTCTTTTATTGAGAGAAACAGGTAGGCCAGGAAAAAATTGAAAATGGTGGGTATGAGCGCCCCTACCGTAAAAAAATTCGCGTAAAAGGTTTCCAAAAAGCCCACGAGCGTTCTCCTTCCCGCACCATCGCGGCCTTATTTTCGTGAGTTCCGCGATGCAGGTGGATTTCCGCATGATTCCCGCGAAATGTCAATAAAAAGCGCGGTTCAGGACGTTCCCTTTCTGCGATCGATCTCGGCGATAAGGAGGGGGATGAAATGAACAGCGTCTTCCACCACGCCGATATCGGCCTCCCGGAATATCGCCGCCCACGGGTCGCGGTTGATCGCCGCAATGTAGCGCGAACCCCGGATCGCCGAGACGTGCTGGAACGCGCCCGAGATGCCGCAGGCGATGTAGAGCCGGGGGGCGACGCTCCTGCCGGTAATTCCTATCTGCGATTCGTATCCCAGCCAGCCCAGGTCGCAGGCGATCCTGGAACCGCCCACCGCCGATCGCGGAAAGCGCTTCGCGAGCTCCCGTGCGAGCTCCACGTTTTCCTTTTTCTGCATGCCCTTCCCCGCGGACACGATCACCTCCGCGCTTGAAAAATCCTGGCTCCCGCTTCCCGTGACGCGTTCGCTCACCGTGTGCGTCCACATCCACGGCCCGGGGGCGGGGCGCCGATACACCTCCGGCGATCCCGCGCACGCATTGTCAGGCGCGCCAAACGAGCCCGGCATCACGGTCGCGACGACCAGGCCTTCCCCGCGCGCGATCGCAGCTCGAAGCTTCCCGAAACACGCGGACCGGGAAAACCTGACGGTGTCACCGTTACGCTCGATTCCTTCCACCCCGGTCACGCACGCCGCGCCCAACCGCGCGGCGAGACGCGGGGCGAAATCGTACCCGCGCGGGGTATGCGGAACGAGCACTACGGACGCGCCGGTTTCCCGCGCGAGCGCGGCAAGCGCGGTCGTGCAGGTTTCGCACGAATACACAGCTCCGTGGGGATACTCGAAAGAATACACGGGGCACCCGGTCGCGCGCGAAAGTTCGGTCGTCATTTCTTCGGTGCCGCCCCCCAGCAATGCCAGGGCGATTTCGGCGTCGTTACCACCGAATGCGCGCGCGCAGGCGGCGAGCTCGCCCGCCATCGCGAACGGCGCCGGGCCCTGTGCGCGCTCGGCGAGGACGATGAGAACGCGCGTCATAGCAGCGAGACCTCGTGGAAGAAATCGCAGAGTGCGGCCGCCTTTTCCGCGGGGCTCCCGGCCAGGATGCGTCCTTCCCTGCCGCGCGGGGCCTCGTGATACCGGATGTCCTGATCGGGGCCCGCGGGAGTATCGGAACGAACCGTCGTGATCATTCGCTCCTTCGCGCGCAGCACGTTGGAGAGCGATGGGTAGCGAGGACGATTGATGCCCGATTGCACCGCGAGCACCGCCGGCAGGGAGAGCTCCACGATCTCGCGCGTGTTGGAATCGATCTCGCGCCCAACGGTGACGCGGCCGCCCGCCGGGGCGATCGCGATTTCCATGACCCCCGTCGCCGATGCCGCCCCCATGTATTCCGCGAGTGCGGGCGCGAACTGGCAGGACATGCTGTCCTCCGACATCACCCCTGCCAGGACAAGGTCGTATCCGCACGTAACCGCCCACGCGGCTATCATGCGCGCCTTCCACAGCGCGGGCATCACGCCCTCGTCGTCGCCCTCGATCCGGAATGCGTCATGGGCGCCCATCTCCAGCGCGCGCCTGAGCGTGCTCTCCGCGCGCGGGGGACCCAGGGATACCGCATGGACCAGGGTGTCCGGCGCGGCGTCCTTCACCCTGAGCGCCTCCTCCAGCGCGAATTCGTCGTAGCGGTTCATGCGGTAGACCGCGCCCGGATCGAAGAGGATACGACTCCCGCCGGGGGCGATATGGAACCTCGATTCCGCATCCGCTACCTGTTTTATGCATACCAGAATTTTCATACGCCCGTCCATTGCCTGGTGTATCAGACCTCATACTACGCGACCTGTGCGGGCTGACAATAAAAAAACGAACGATCGTTCATATTTTTCTTGACCGGTTCCCGGTACGGCGCTAGTTTCTGGGAAAGGTGCGGGCATGAGTGAACTCTATTGTATCAGACACGGGCAGGCCTCGTTCGGCAAGGAAAACTATGATGTCTTGTCGCCCACGGGGACACGGCAATCGGCACTGCTCGCCTCCCACCTGCACGCGCTGGGCGCACGCTTCGACGCGCTGTACTCGGGCACGCTCGAACGCCAGCGCTATTCGGCGGCCGCGTTCATCGACTATTATACAACGCAGGGCGTCGAGCTTCCCGCGCCGGTGACGATTCCCGGACTCGACGAATACGACTCGAAGGCGATTCTCACCGCGATCCTTCCCGGTCTCGTCCGGGAAGACCCCACGCTCGCGCCGGACATAGAGGCGCTGTTTACCAGCCGCAAATCATTTCAGCGCGTGTTCGAGCGCGCGATGCTCAGGTGGGTGGGAGGCGGATTCGAATCAAACGGACTTGAGTCCTGGAATGAGTTCCAGGAAAGGGTGAAGCACTCCCTCACGCGCATCATGAAGGAAAACGGCGCCGGGAAGCGCGTGATCGTGTTCACCTCCGGGGGAACCATTTCGGCATCGGTGCAGTATGCGACGGGCCTCTCGGGCGAAGAGACCATGAGGCTCTGCTGGCAGGTCGTGAACAGCTCCGTGACGCGCTTCAAATACAGCGAGGAGAGGCTCACCCTGGCATCGTTTAACGACTACTGCCACCTCGAAATGAACGACGGGGGCGCACTCATCACCTACAGGTAACGGGAATGAATATTTCGAAGGAAGATATCAGGAACAAGGCGCGGGAGCTGGGGTTCGAGGACGCGGGCTTCACGGGCTGTGAGCCGTTCGAAGACCATCGCGAGGTGCTCGAGGCGCGGCGCGACATGTACGAGTGGTGCGTCTCGCTGGGGCTGGACCTCTTCCAGGGAACGGACCCCCGCGCGGTGTATCCGGAATGCCGGTCGATCATAGTGCTGCTGGAAAATTATTTCCGGGAGGGATTCCCCCGCGGCCTCGAGACGCATTACGGGCGCTGTTACCTGGACGACGATCGCGTTACGCGCGACGGGCTCGCGGTGAGGCTCAAGGCCTTTCGCGCCTTCCTGAAGGAACATGGCATGGATTCGAAGGTCCCGTTTCACGTGCCGCACCGCCTCGCGGCGGCACGCGCGGGACTGGGCACGTTCGGCAAAAACTGCCTCTTTTACGGACATCGCGCCGCCCGGGGAAGCTCCTTCGTGCTCCCCCTCGCCTTCCTCGTCGACCGCGATTTCGAGCCCGATGCCCCCACCGTGAGCGTGGGGTGCCCCGAATGGTGCAGGAACGCGTGCATATCGGCCTGTCCCACCGGCGCCCTGAAGGGACCCAGGAAAATCGACCCCCGGCGCTGCATCTCGTACCTGAGCTATTATGGAAACGATCTCACGCCCGTGGAGCTCAGGGAGCCCATGGGACTCTGGGTCTACGGCTGCGACCGCTGCCAGAACGTGTGCCCCCGCAACCAGGCGTGGCTGGCGGCCGACCGTCCCGTGAACGAGCGCGTCCGCGCGCGCGCGGCGCATTTCGACCTGCGTGAAATATTGAACATGGACACGGCGTACTACACGGCGAACGTCTGGCCGCACATGTTCTACATGCCGCCCGAGGACCTGTGGCGATGGCAGATGAACGCCGCGCGGGCGATGGGCAACAGCCTTGATCCCACGTACGTGAGCAGCCTTGCGCGCGGGCTCGCGGAGGCGGGGGACTGGCGTGTACGGGCGATGTGCGCGTGGTCCCTGGGAAGGATAGGCACGTGTGGGGCCGGGGAAGCGCTCGAAGCGGCGCGGGAGGGGTCCGATACGGCGGTTCGCGGGGAAATAGAGGCCGCACGTATCGTCTATGCCTCACGGCAGGCTCTTGCACGACGGACGGATCGGAAAGATGGAATCGATATTCCGGGCGCCGAGTAATTCACCCGGCCCGAATCCGGATCGCCCCGGGGACGTCGATCAACTTCAAGGGGAAATGCCGAATTGAACGCGCTATCGGGCATGATGGACATCAGGGAATTCGAGAAGCTTGTCGCCGCGTCCCAGGACGCGGCCATCCGCGAGATCGTCCAGGAAAATCCGTCGGTGATCCGCATCAAGAAAGAGGCGCGCGCGGTGGAAAACCTGCGCCGCATTTCCGAGGCGACCCTGGAGATCGCGAACCGCCAGGGCTTCCAGGCCATGAGCATGCGGGACCTGAGCGCGGCTACGGGACTGAGCCTGGGCGCCATGTACGCCTACTTTTCGAGCAAGGAAGAGCTGCTCGCCCTTATCCAGGAATACGGGCGCCGCACCGTGGCGCGCGTGCTCGGGGAGCGGATGCTGGCGGTGCCCGACGCGCGCACGAGGCTGCGCACCCTCATCTACGCGCACATTTTCCTGAGCGAGATCATGCATGCCTGGTTTTATTTTTCATACATGGAGGCCAAAAACCTTGGAAAGAAGGACCAGAAGGCCGCCATCGAAAGCGAGCTGTTCACCGAGGGGCTCTTCGCCGGGATACTCGAGGAAGGCAGCCGGGCGGGCGCCTTCGCCGATCACGACACGATCATGACCGCGTCGCTCATCAAATCCATTCTGCAAGACTGGTATCTCAAGCGTTGGAAGTACAGGACCCGCAAGGTAAGCGCGGAGGATTACGCGGCATTCGTGACCGGATTCGTCGAATCATACCTCGACCGCCGCGGCTAAGGAGACCATCACATGAGCGAATATATCGACGAGGCCACGAATACACGCCCGGGGGAAGAGCTCGATCCGGGCAGGGTCGAAGCCTTTTTAAAGGATTCCATAGCCGGGCTCTCGGGTGAATTCCGGATCAGCCAGTTCCCGAGCGGCTTCTCGAACCTCACCTATTTCATTAAATTCGGAACGCGCGAGCTCGTGCTCCGCAGGCCCCCGTTCGGCCGCAAGGCTAAGACCGCGCACGACATGGGGCGCGAGTTCCGCATGCTTTCCGCGCTCAAACCGGTGTTTCCCTACTGCCCCGCCCCGCTCGCGTATTCCGAGGACGAGGGCATCATGGGATGCCCGTTCTACGTGATGGAGCGGATAAAGGGAATCATACTCAGGAAAAATCTGCCGAAGGGTCTTAGCCTTTCGCCGCCCGAGATGCGCGCCCTGTGCAAGGAGCTTGCGGACGTCCAGATCGCACTCCACAAGGTCGATTACCGCGCGGCCGGACTCGCGGATTACGGCAAGCCCGAGGGGTACGTCGAACGGCAGGTGACCGGCTGGAGCCGCCGCTACCGGGACGCGCGCACGCCCGACGCGCCCGATTTTGAAACCGTCATGTCGTGGCTCGCGGAAAAAATGCCCGCAGATTCCCCCTATGTCGCCGTTATTCACAACGATTACAAGTTCGACAACGTGGTCCTCGATCCGGCGAATCCCCTGAAAATAATCGGGGTGCTCGACTGGGAGATGGCGACCATAGGCGATCCCCTGATGGATCTCGGTTCGTCCATCGCGTACTGGGTCGAGAAAACCGATCCCGCGAATTTCCAGGCCGTCCGCATGCTGCCCACGCACCTTGACGGCGCGATGACCAGGGATGAACTGGTCGAATACTACTCCAGGCACAGCGGGATCCCCGTCGACAATTTCGATTATTATTTTTGCTTCGGCCTGTTCCGTCTGGCCGTGATCGCGCAGCAGATATATTACCGCTTTTATCACGGCCAGACGAAAGACCAGCGGTTTGCCATGCTCATCTTCGCGGTGAAGATACTCGAGGAAACGGCGCTCAAGGTGCTCGAAAAGTCCGTATTCTAGGACAGAGGCGCCCCGGACGCGAGGATAAAATCATTGAATTATTGGGACGCGTACGCTATCGTTTGTTCACAGGCGGACGCATCGGATTGCCGGAACCGCACGCATCGGTGCGCGCATAAAGGCTCAAAGAGAAATTGCGCGTAATCGATGGAAACCCAAAGCGATCCCTGCGAGAAGGAAATGGAAACTGAAAAAAAATCGGAAATACTGGGAAAGGTAGCCGCATTTGACAAGGCCTTCCGCGCCTTCAATTCCCGCAAGGTCGAAAGCCTGTACGCGGCGATTGGCGACCAGAAGATCATCGATCTCTTCGACTCGATCCCGTTCCTGTTGAGCGTTAACCAGCCGAGTCTCCCGGGCTTCGTGGAATACCCCGAAATGCCGCAGGGCATTTACCGGTACGAGGCGAAGCCCAGGGTCCCCGCGTTCGTACGCGGCTTGTTCCCCGCCGCGAATATTTCCACCGGCCAGGGGATACAGCCCTTTATCCAGATGTTCGCGCTCATGGGCAGCGGCGGCACGATAGCTTTCTCGAAGCATTCCGATTTCGATTTCTGGGTGTGCGCGGACGAATCGCAGGCGAGCCCCGAGGCCTTGAGAATTTTCAAATCGAAATTCCGTCTCATCGAGGAATGGATCGCCGAGCACTTCAACGTCGAGGTCCATTTCTTCCTCAACGACATATCGAAAGTCCGCCGCAATATATTCGACGACAACAGCGAGGACAACTTTTCCGGGACATCGCTGGGCGTGCTTTTGAAAGAGGAATTCTTCAGAAGCTCGATCATCATCGCCGGCAAGACGCCGTTCTGGTGGGTGGTACCCGCCGGCTGCAGCGATTCCGAATACGGGGAATGGCTCCTTGCTGCGGATGGCGCCGCGCTCGTGAACGAGTATATCGACCTGGGAAATCTGTCCATGATCGGGCGCGACGATTTCCTTGTCGCCGCCCTGTTCCAGCTTCTGAAATCGCTGGGAAGCCCGTTCAAATCTATACTGAAGCTGGGGCTCCTCGAGCGCTACATTCACTCCACCGGAACGAATCCCTTTATTAGCACGATTATCAAGAAAAACGTCCACGAGGGGAAGCTCTACACCCAGGCGGTCGATTCCTACGTCATCATGTTTAACCAGGTTTACAATTACTACGCCGCGATGATTAAAGACAGCCTCGCGACCGAGCTCCTCACCATATGCTTTTATCTGAAAGTCGATCCGCGGCTGTCGTATACCCCCAGGAACCATCCCGAGGCCGCGCAGAGCGAAAAGGTCCGGAACATGGCCGCGTACATCGCCAAGTGGGAGTGGGCCGATTCGCTCCTGGCCAAGCTCGACAACTTCGAAAACCTGGATATCGATTCCGTCACCAAGCTCATGAACGACACCAAGAAATTCATGCTGCGCGGTTACAAGGACATCCTGGGTGCGATCGAATCCAAGAAGGCCGCGCACCTGCTTTCCGATAGCGAGCTCCAGGGGATTTCCCGCAAGATATATTCCCACTTCGCGATCGCCGACAACAAGATCGACAATACGCTGAGTTTCAAGAATTACCCGCCGGAAAAGCTTCTCACCATCGAATTCGTACGCGACAAGGAGGGGCGGGAATTCTGGCTGCTTTCCAAGCGGGTGATAATAAGCAATTCCCCCGCAAAGGTAATTCTATACAAGGACAACCGCTTCGTGGGCATCATCGTGTGGCTGGGCCTGAACCGGCTCTTCCAGAAGGACTACACCCGGCTGGAAATGGACCCCGGGATACTCCCGGCGGACCCGAATTACATACGGGAGCTCATCGCGCAGCTCACCACGCATTTCACCTACAAGCGCATCGAGCTGCACAACGCCTATTTCCTCAAAGAGGCGTTCCCCGTCGTCAGCTATATCATTATCAACCCCTATTCGAAATATTCGAAGAAGATCGACGACATTATTTTTCTTTATCATACGAGCTGGGGCGAAACGAAATTCGATTCCTTCAAGAACGAGATCGACCTTGCAAAGGTGTTCGGGAGAATACTTCAGGGAGCCCTGCTCACGCGCAAGGACTACACCGCGGCGGTTCACCTCTCGTCCTCGCTGCCCTACGGCTCGACCAGGGAATTCGACCGCCTGACGGCCATCATACGCGACATGTACCGCTTTTTCATTGATACCTCCGACAACGTGCGCAGGCGCTACATATCGGTGATCGGAAACAAGTTCTTCCTGTATTCGAACAAGCGCGTCGGTCAGGAGGAGAGCATCTCGGCGACCATGTGCGAATCGGAGGCCCAGCTCCTCTACATTCTGAGCAACAACAACGGCGCGCTCACCAGCCTCAGGATCGATCCGGGTCTGAGCGAGCTCAACTATCTTAGAAAGATCCTCGAAAACCATAAGGAAAACTGCATCCAGATCTATTTTCAGCAGGAGAACAAGTACTGCTATTTTTTCATCATGGACGAGCGCGGTTCGCTCTTCTTCGTGCGCAAACCGGCCGAGGCCTTCATAGAATACCTCTCGCGACTCTACGTATTCACGCTTAACATCGTGGAAAAAGTGGTGAAGAACAATCCCCGGTCCTCGCTTGCGGGACAGCTCAAGCAGGTCGAGATATACAAGCTCGAGCGCGACCTTCGCAACAGCTGCACCATAAGCGAAATCAACCCGGAGCTTTCCAAGAACATAGTGGAGGCGCGCAAGGGCATAGTCCCGCTCACGCTCGCGGTGCACCCGCTCGAAACGGGGGAGCCGGGTTACGGTTTCACGCACCCGGACGGATCGTTCACCAACCCGTTCTCGCGCGCGAGCATACGGCAGGTGATCGGCGAGCTCAGGGTGTTCATGCAGACCAACAGGGGCTACCTGTACTACCCGACCGATACCGATCTCACGCTCATCCCCAACAAGGCCTACAAGCTTTTCACCTCGATCTCGTTCACCCACAAGGGGCTCTTCGAGATGCTCATCGAGAGCGGCATGAAATAGCGCGTAACGCCCGCGCATTCTTACACGACCAGGAGCGCCTGTTCGTCCGCCACCGCGATGCGCGCGCCCGCACCCGGTATGATCAATAATAATTCATCCCGAAAATTCCCGTGTTGACAAATAGTTCAGCGCCGCTTACTATGATCTGCTCACAGGGACGACAGGCTCGATCTACAATGGAAAAACGAGACATATCCTTCGATAAACACGCTCGACGCAGGCAAATCCTGCTGAGAAACTCAAGCTATATCGTTCTCGCCTATTGTATAGCCATAGTGGCCGCTTTTATGGCGCGCATCCTGGGGCTCGCGAACATCTCGTACCTCTGGCTTTCTATTATTACCGCGATGGCCACGGGCATAAGCCTTGTTTTTTTCTTTATTACCCGGATGAGCTCCAAGCCGATAAGCAGCAGGTATTCATTTTCCTTCACCCTCCTCCAATTCATCGCATGGTTGATCATACATGGGATATGGGTGGTGATCCTTAACGAGGTCCGTTCCGCCGCGCTGCTGCTCGCCTATATGGCGCTCGCCTTCATGCTTTCCAGCCTCACCTTCGTGCAGGCGCTGGTGCTCGTGCTCGCCTCGGCGACGCTCCAGATAGGAGCATCGGCCTTCGCTATAACGGTGCTTGGCCAGAACGGCTCGCTGCCTTTCGAGATGTTCTATACCGGCTGTTTCCTGCCCGCCGCGATCTTCATCGCCTTCCTTGCAGGCGAGTTCAGGCGCCAGCGCATCGAGGTCAAGAGTGCCAAACGCACCAGCGAGACCGCCCTCGCAAATCTAAAAGAGCGCGACCTGTACATAGACAAGGAAATGGACATCGCCTCGGACATACAGCGGGGAATCCTCCCCGCGACTCCTATTTCGTATAACGGCATTTCTATCGAGGCGTTCTACCGCTCCATGGACAAGATCGGCGGGGATTTCTTCGATATCATTCCCATGAGCGGGGGCCACGTCTGCATCTTCATCGCCGACGTCTCGGGACACGGCATTCCCGCGGCCTTCATATCCGCGATCGGCAAGATCAGCTTCATCGAGGCGACGCAGAAGAACCTTTTCCCCAGGGACATACTCACCAGGGTGAACACGGCCCTTCTTGAAACGATCAAGACCCAGGACTACCTCACCGCGTTCGTCGCGGTGATCAGCCCTTCCTTCGAGGTATTCTATACCAATGCGTCGCATCACAAGGCGATGGTGCTCCGGAAGCGCACGGCGGAGATCGAGACGTGGGACACCAACGGGCTGTTCGTGGGAGCCCTCGAGAACGCGGGGGAGACCTACGAGGAAAAACACGATATGCTCGACTTCGGGGACAGGATGCTGCTTTTCACGGACGGGCTGGTCGAGGCGCGCAACGCGAACGACGAGCAGTTCGGCCTGTCGATGCTCCAGCGTACGCTCGTGGATTCACGCGACATGAATATTCGCGAGGCCCGCACGCATATCATCCGCACATGGGAGGAGTTCGTGTCCGATACGCCCATCCGCGACGATGTGACCTTCCTGCTCATCGAGGTCGATCCCGCCTACCAGGAACTCATCAACCACCGGAACCGCGGCCTGGAGCTCATGTACAACCGCAACCTGGACGAGGCGATCGTGGAACTGCGCGCCGCCATGAGCCTGGGCACGGCGGACGAACAGGTGCACCAGCTGCTCGCGCGCTGCCACATGCAGAAGGGGGAATTCGCCCTCGCAATCGAACAGTTGCTCTTGTACCTGGGACTGCACAGCGAAGACGCCGATACGCTGTACAAGCTTTCGGCAGCGTATTTTAACGTGAAGGATTACGAAAACGCGTCGAAGTGCGCGCAGAAGGCGTGCCAGCTTCGCAAGGATTTCCGCGGTCCGCTCCTGGTGTGGGCGCGGGCGCTCGAAAAGCTGGGGAAACCCGGAGAGGCGGTGCCCCTGCTCGAAAAGCTGCTTGCGCTGGATCCGGAAAACTCCTCGGCGAAGTCCGGGCTTTCAAGGATCGCCGCGGTCGCCGATTAAAACTCCGTCACCGGTTTGAGCTCAGTCGCCGGATAGACCTGCCCCTGTACGGGGGGCATCGAATTATACACCCATTCGATATCGACCGTCCCCAGCCGGAATCCCCTGCTCCTCGAAAACCCTCCGAACGTACCGCGGACGAGCACATCCTCCATGTCGAAGGTCATGCCGAAGACCGCGACGGACGCGCCCGCGGGTATCCGCTCGAGCTCGTCCCCGTACGCCGCCGTCGAAAACGCAAGCCTCCTGCTGTCGGCGGCCTGGCACTGGATCAGGGGTACTATGACGGGAAACCCGTCCCCGCCCACGTAGGAGAGGAACTTCAGGCTGTCCATGCGGTTGAATAGTCCCTGGCCCCATTCCTTGAGAATCCGCGCGGGGTTCCCGGTGGCCGCCCCACCCTTCGCAATCTTCGTCGCGAGCGCCGCGCGGACCACCGCTCCCAGGGGAAGTTTTTCCCTTCCGCCGGTTTCCACAAGGTCCATGTAGTGGACCGTGTGGATGCCGAAGTAGGAGTTGTATCGGAACATGGGCTTCTTGTTGTACATTTCGTACTCGGGGCCCTCTTTCTCCTCGTGGGTCCAGAGCGCCTTCCCCCTCCAGAGCTCTTTGTTCAAATTCATTATGAGAAACGCCGTGCGCCCGTTCCGCTTCACGTTTTTCTTGCTGCGGCCCTCGCTGAACTGACCCCAGATGAGCTCGCGCGTCCCCCGCGCCTGGAGCGCGGTGATGAGCGTGAGGTGCGGAAGGCCTTCCGGGCTCACCGTGGCGATAAGCCCGATCTTGGCCTCGGGCTCGAATTCCTTCAGGTCGGCTGGGTCGAACTCTTTGTACATGGTGGTCATAAGGCCCTCCTCTGGTAATTAACCGCACCCCTTCACGAGGTGCGCCGCCGGCTGCCGTTCGGCCGCACGCGCGTTGTCCGCCGCGGCTTCGCTACGCGTGGCCCCGCTCCAGCGCACGATGCCGGGTTTGCCAACGGAGTGTCGCGCAACGGTCGCCAGGTGTTCCATCATTCCCTTATCGAGAAGCCCGGACTCGCGGAAACGCCATTCGATTCCGAGCCGTGCGTACTTGTCGCGGCACAGGTTGTTGAACGCGCACAGCTCCCAGCGGCTCACCGCGCCGTCCAGGAGGCTTTCGATCAGCTGTCCGATACCGGCTATATTCTCGTCGGTATCGGTGGCCCCCGGTATGATCGGGGTGCGCACCCAAAGCTCCGGGGCGCCGTTGATACGGATACGATCGCGAATGCGGACCAGGTTTTCGAGAACGCGCTCGTTCGAGCGTCCCGTATGAAGCTCGTGTGCCGATTCGTCCGCGAGCTTCAGGTCGAAGAGCACCAGGTCCGTATGGGGAAGCACGAGGTCGAACGATGCTTCCGATCCCAGCCCACAGGTATCCAGAGCGGTATGGAATCCCTCGGCCCTGCAGCGGCGAAGAAACTCGGCGACGAAGGGGGCCTGTACCATGGGGTCCCCGCCCGATGCGGTGATCCCGCCCCCCTCGGAGTTGAGTATGTACGAACGATCCTTGACGACCTCCGCCACGAGCCGGTCCACGGTCCACCGTTCACCCATGAGCTCCATGGCCGTCGCCGGGCACTCGCCCGCGCATGTGCCGCATCCGTCGCAGAGCGCGCGATCGATCTGGATTCCCCGCTCGTCCGCCGTGAGCGCGTTCCGTGGGCACGCCGAAATGCACGTCCTGCACCCTATACAGCGCGATTCCAGCCATTGCAATTCGGGATGGGTCGAGATACTTTCGGGGTTGTGGCACCACGCACAGCGAAGCCCGCAGCCCTTGAAAAACACCGTAGTTCGAAGACCCGGACCGTCCTCGGTCGACATCCTCTGGATGTTGAGCACCATGGCCGTCCCGGTTTCCGTCATACCCGCGCCTGAATGTATCGTGTTCACGCCTCGTCCTCTCCGTTACCCGGAATCCGTTCCCGTCAATACTTGTTATGGCTTTCCCGGGCGATTATCTCGTCCTGGAGCTCCCGCCCGATGCTCGTGAAGTACGCGTTGTATCCGGTTACGCGCACCAGGAGGTGCCGATAAAGACGGGGGTGCTTTTGCGCGTCCTTGAGCATGTCCGCGTCGATCATATTAATCTGGAGCGCCGATCCGCCGTTCTCGATATAGCCTTTAAGAAACGCCCGAAATTTCGCGCGGTGCTCCGGGTCGCGCAGCAGGGACGGGTTGAAGGTGATCGTGTGGCTGGCGCCGTTGGGCAGGCTGCTCACGTAGTCCTTCCAGTCGCCCGCGCCGTTATTCGCGCGCCCGCCCAGGGCCTTCCCCACGGAATTCGCGTTCGCGGTGGGACCGTTGACATCCGCGCCGTTCGAGGGACATATCGCGTTCGACAGGAACTGGCCCTTGGGCCGTCCGTCGGCGCTGGCGGCGAGAATGTAGCCGTCGCTCACCCAGTAGTTCCAAGAGAGCATCCCCGGCCGGAACTGTCTGCCGGTCGACACGGTTTTATATTTCCAGGTTTCCCCGGTCCAGAGGTCCATCACCCGCTTCGCCATCGCATCGGCTTCGTCGTCGTCCCGCCCGTATTTCGGCGCCCGAAACTTCGCCTTTGCCTGAAGGATCTCGTGCCCCGCCCAGTTGTCCCTGAGGGCGTCGATAAGCTCGCCCATAGTGCATTCCTTTTTATCGAACACCAGGTACTTTACGGCCAGGAGCGAATCCACGGTAGTGGCGAAACTCACGCCCTCGATGGTCACGAAACCGAGCTCCGGACCTCCCTGCGTGATGTCCAGGCCCTTTTCGGCGCACCCCTTCACGAGGCATGAAAGGTAGGGCGTGGGAGAAAACGACGCACGCACGCGTTCCGAAACTTCGTAAAGCCCAACGCATTTTTTAACCAGGTAGCGCGTCTGGGTCTCGTACGCCTTCCAGAACTCGTCCCAGGTAGAAAACTTTCGAGCGTCGCCCGTGGCCGGCCCGTCCTGTGCGATCGCGCCGGGTTTCCCGGTCATGAAATCGGTCACGGGGAGCATGTCCCTGCCGCCGGCAAGCGCGAGCTCCACCGCTTTCAACAGGTTCAGATTGCAGTCGACGGTGCCCGAGCGGTCGTTGCCCACCATCGTGTTCTCGAGGCAGCCCACCGAGGCATAGTCATGCACGTTGCCCTCGTTGATAAGCTCACCCACCCCCGCCATCTTCGCCTCGCGCATCATGCCGGCCATGGAGCGCTCATCGAAGTTCAACAGGAACGGCGCGCCCTGGCTCGACGAGATCATGTCGATAACCCGGTCCAGCAGTTCGTCGGGCGAGTTCCGGTGCAGCCGCACATTAGGCTTGGGCTCAAGGATGGGCGTCATCTCGTCGATCACCTCGAGCATCACGTAGGTGAGCTCGTTCGTCATGTCTTTTCCATCCGGCCCCATGCCCGAAAGGTTGAAAAGCTGGCCGAATCCCGCCGTGATGCCCTGGTTGCCGCCCACGCGAATCATCGCGTCGTACGCGGTATTGGCGTGGACCCAGAAGCACTTCAATATTTCCTTTCCGTATTCCCGGTCCATGCCCTCCCCGACGGATTTTTCCCAGTACGGGTAGAGATACTGGTCCAGTCTCCCGAACGAAACCCCCGGGCCGGGATAATTCTCGTCGCTCATTACAAGCATGTGGCTCAGCCACAGCGCCTGCACCGCTTCCCAGAAATTCGCCGCGGGCTCCCAGGGAACGCGCTCGAGGTTCGCCGCCATCTGCGCGAGCTCGTCCCGCCGCGAGGGAAGCACCTCCTTCTGCACGAGTTTTTTGCAGAGCGACGCGTACTTCGCCGCCAGGTCGCGCGGCATCGTCGCGGCCGTCATCATCGCCCTGAGCTGCGCGCCCTTCCCGCCCTTGCGTTCGCGCGGGGTGAGCGACTCGTATTTCGATTTCAGATCCTCGTGAACGCCCTTCCATCCGACCGAGAGCACGCGCTCGTAGCCGGGGATGAGGTGGCCGGAGGTCGCGCCGGCATTGCCGTACCCGTGGTCATGGAACCACTTCATGAACGCGCGCGCCCCCTTCTTCCCGTATATCAGACCATCGCGTTTCTTAAGCTCATTTTTCGACCAGCAGCGGGACGCCTGGAGATTGAAGCGCGAACCGGCGATGAGATCGCCCGGCAGGATCTCCTGGGGCACGTAGTTTACCATGACCTCCCTCACGAACCATGCGCGGCGTTCCGGCAGGCCCCATGACCAGAATTCGGGGTCCAGCTTCACCGGCCGCGCGTTCTGGTGCATCGACGAGCGGAAGGTCTGGAGGAACGGATAGGTCTCGGGCACGATATAATAAGCGATTTCGTCATACTGGACGTCCCACGGCGTGCCCGTGGTCCAGGAGGTGTATTCATTGTTCCAGGACCTGTCCGCCCCGGAAAAGAAATAGTCCCTGAGCCAGGCTATTCTGGGCGAGAGACCCTTGGGTTCTTTTATCTGGAACTTTACCGCCGCGCTTTCCATGATCTTCCTCCTTAGAGTCCGTATAGTGGGGGCCGAGACGCTTTCGCCCCGCCCAGGATGTGCTCAAGATTGACCGCGCCGTGCTCCAGCAGGCGCTGCATTATCGCGCAGGAGCGCTCCTCATCGCCGGCCTCGATCGCGAGGGCGAGCCCCTCGTGGAAGCCGAACACCTCCACGACGAAGGCCGTAACCGTGAAGAACTGCCCGGTGATATTCGTATACACGCCGCGGAAGGAATTCATGAGGAGCGGGTACACGAGGTTTCCCGAGGCGATCGCCACGTTAAGGTGAAACTGGAAATCGAGCTCGACCACGCGCGCGGTGTCCCGGTGATCGCACGCCTTCTCCTCGTCCACGATTTCCCGAAGGGCCTTCACCCCGTCCTCCGCGCGGATGCGCGCCGCCATGCGCGCGGTTTCGCACTCGAAGAGCCGGCGCATCTCGAGGAGGCTCTTCATGAGCCGCGGCTCCAGGGCGCCCTGCTGGTAGACCAGGAGCGATTCGAGCATCGCGAGGGACCCCTGCTTCCGGTAATCGTTTACGAAAACGCCCTTGCGTGAAACGACCGAGACCAGTCCCCGTACCTGAAGCTCCACGAGCCCCTCGTGCACGACCGGCCGGCTTACCCCAAGCTTCAGGGCAAGCTCCCTTTCGGAGGGCAGCCGCTCCCCTACGGAAATCTGGCCGGAGAGAATGAGCCGTTCAAAGCGTTCGACGAACACCTCGACAAGGCTCTGTGATTGGATGGGTGCAAGAAGCTCGGTCATCGTTCTCCTCGTGGCTGCTGGTATTACCACCAGCCATACTAAAGATCATTAAATATTTGTCAAGCATATCTTAAACGACAGATAAGGGGTCTGATACGCATTTTATGTGCCGGAATTGGCATTTTTATTAAAAAAACTCTAAAAAGAAGTCCCTACCGGCCGATACAATAGATGGGACATAATAAAAAAATGCGGGGGACTGACCGATGGCGCATAAAATAAAAAGCTTTAAAAGCCAGCTCAAGAAATACCTGGCCATCAAGGGACTCGACATTATCGTGTATCTGCACAACGGCTCCATGATGGAACTGAACAAGAACAGGGCGCTTGTAAAGGACGAGATCGTCATCTACGACAAGAACAACCACGAGGTCCGCATTCCTATTTCCCTTATAAAGGCGGTAGACATGTTCGCGGCCTGAAAACCGCTTCTGCGGATATTCCATCCGGACACGGCGGTCCTCCGCCGTGTTTTTCATTTCACCCGTCTTTCCCGTACGCAATTATCGATTGACAACACCGCCTCGGATACCTAGATTACCCCCAATATGCGCGCCCGCGGTGGCCATTCTCCGCGGGTTTCCCGAACGGTTTTCCATGCGCACCCGGTGCGCTTTTCCTTATGCATCCATGTAACTTGTGCGGCGAAAAAGGTTCAATCTATAGTTAGGGCTTCGGGGTTTGTAGGCTACATGCAGAACATCAAGTATCATCTGGTGAACTCACTATCGGTCATCGTTTTCTCATTTCTGCTCGCGAGCACCATCAACCAGTTCTTCCGCATGGGGGTAAGCACGCTGCCCGGGAAGCAATCCGCACGGACGCAGGCCCGCGCGGGAGAGGGACCCGCGAAGGGGTTCGATGACTATAAGTCCATCCTGGACGCGGGCTTTTTCCGGCTTGCCGGCGGCGATTCCGGTAAGGGCGACGGGGCGGAATCGGTTTCGAGCGAAGTGGCCGACCTTCAGCTGCTGGGAACCATAACCGGTCTCCCCGCCATATCCAAGGCCCTCATCAAGAAAACGTCCGAGAAGGGCCCCGATGTCTTCGCGCTCTGGGGAAACGTATACGGCAATATCCTCGTCGGAATCGACAACTCAAAGGTCGTGCTCCTCACCCCGCAGAAAAAATACGAGGTGCTCGATATGTTCGCGCCGCCCAAGAAGCCCGGCCCCTCGGGGAAAAGCACCCCCCAGGGCGGTTCCAGCCGCGTGAAGCAGAACCTGAGCCGCGCCGAGCTCCAGCAGAAGGTTCTCAACGACATGGATAACGCGCTCAAGGGAATCAAGGCCGGTCCGCACAGGGTCGACAATAAGATACAGGGCTACAAGCTCCTGCGCGTACAGAACGAGAGCATGCTCTACCGGTTGGGGGCGCGCAGCGGCGACGTCATCAAGCGCGTCAACGGGCACCCGATCGACAGCACTGAGAAGCTGATCGAAATGTGGAAAAATATACAGGGCGAGTCGCGCATCACCGTTGACCTTGAGCGCGACGGCCAGCCCATGAATTATGAGTTTACGATCACCGAATAACGTTCCAGGGGAACCTATGCCATGAAGAAACCTTTTGCGTGCGGCAGGATTGCGCTCATCGCCATCACCATGATCCTGTGCGCGGGGCCGTGGCCCGCCGTATTTCCGCAGCAGCCCGACGAGACGAAGGAATCCCGTCCCGCCGAGGAAGAGACGAAGCCCGCAGAAAAACCGGTCGACAAGCCCGCCGGCGACGACACGTCCGTGAAGAAGGTGCAGGTCGAGACCGTCCAGAAAACGGCGCAGCCCGCCGACGCCGCGAAGAAAGACGAAAAGGCCGCGGCGCAAAAGGCCCCCGACCAGACCAAATACTTCACCCTGAACTTCAAGGACGTGGAGATATCCGAGTTCCTGACGATCATGAGCCAGCTCATCGAGAAGAACATTATCATCGACGAGAAGGTCAAGGGCAAGATAAGCATCACCTCGGCGAAACGCATCCCCGTCGACCAGGCGTACGACATCATGAAGTCCATACTCGAGGTAAAGGGCTTCGCGATCGTCGAATCCGAAAACATGATCAAGGTGCTCCCCATTAAAGAAGCCATTCGGAAAAACGTCGAGGTGCTCATAGACGAAAAGAAGAAGCTGCCCGCCGAAACGGATAAAACGATCACCTATCTGCTCGACGTCGAATACGCGAGCGTCAACGAAATAGCGAACGTCCTCAAGGCGCTCAAGTCCGCCAATACGGAAATCGTGGTATACGCGCCCCTCAACACCGTGATCTTCACCGGCACCTCGTCAGAGATTAACGGGCTGGTCCAGGTGGCGCGCCAGCTCGACCGTAAAATAGACGAGTTGAAGGACGACAAGGCGAAGCACGGCAACATCCACGTCGTCCACCTGGAAAACGCGGACGCCGAGCAGCTGGGCGCGGTCCTCGCCCGCATCCCCTTCTCGGACGCGGCGAAGATCGACACAAGCCCCCTGCACACGGAACAGCCCCAGGCCGACGAGCGAAAACCGGGCGAAGCGAAACCCAAGCCCGTTACCGTCCAGCCCGGGCAACAGAAAACGCAGGCGAAGCTTTCCATCGTCGCAAACAAGGAGACCAACTCGCTCATCATCACCGCGACGCAGGAGGAGTTCAACGAGATCAAGCGCGTCATCAAGGAGCTCGACATCGTACGCGAGCAGGTGCTTATCGAGGCCCTCATCGTCGAGGTCTCGGCGGAAAACGGCTGGGGGCTGGGCATCGACTGGATGCTGGGCGGCCAGGCGGGTTCGAACCTGTTCGGGGGATCGTCCATCATGGGGGGTGTGCCGAGCTACTCGGTTCCCACCGGGCTCACGGGCAAGAAAATCGCGGTCCCGCTCGCGACGGGACTCCAGCTGGGCTACCTGAGCGATACCGACATGCTGGGCTTCGTGCTCCTTAACGCCACGGGCACCGATAAAAATTTCAATATCCTATCGACCCCCCAGATCCTTACCATAGACAACCAGGAGGCGGAGCTGAACGTGGGCGAGGAAATCCCGGTGCCCACGAACAACCGCATCAGCGACACGGGCGTCGCCTTCTACACCTTCGAATACAAATCCGTGGGCGTAAAGCTCAAGATCACGCCCCACATCACCAAGGCGGACCAGATCACCCTGGACCTTTACCAGGAGGTCAACTCCGTGCTGGGCGCGACCACGACAACGAGCACGGGCGCGGTCATTCCGCCCAGCCTGGGCAAGCGCGACATCAAGACCAAGATCACGGTGCACGACGGCAAGACGATCGTGGTGGGCGGCCTCATCCGCAATAACAAGAACGTCGAGGAAACGAAGGTCCCGGTGCTCGGCGACATCCCGCTCCTGGGGTGGTTCTTCAAGCGGAAGAACGTTTCCTACAGCAAGACGAACCTGCTCGTGTTCATAACGCCGCACCTGCTGACGAAGCAGGATCGCATGGACGCCATCACCGAGCAGAAGCGCGAGGAGCAGCGCCGGATCAGGGGTAACTAGGGACGCCATGCCTTCCAAGAAGAACAAGATGCTGGGGGCCATTCTCGTCGAGCGCGGCGTGCTCACGGTCGAACAGCTCCAGGAGCTTTTGCTTGCGCAGAAAGGCACGACCCTGCGCCTGGGCGCCATCGTCGTGAAAAAGGGGCTCGCTGCCGAGGACGACGTACTTGACGCACTGGCCGCGCAGTTTGGCATGCCCTACGTGAAATCGCTTCACTTCGAGGACAAGGACGGCGTTTTCTCGCAAGTCCCCGTGTACTTTCTCAGGAAGAATCGCGTGGCGCCTTACCGCGTATCGGGCACATTAATACATGTCGCGATCTCTGACCCGCTCAATTTCCATCCCTTCGACGATCTCAAGATGATTTTTCCGGGATATACGTTGGAATTCGCGCTCTCCGGCGAGCTCGAGATACAGCGCGTCATCGCCGCCCATTTCGAGATGATGAAGGGCGATACGACCGGGGAGGTCATCGAGACCCTCGAAGAGTCCGAGTTCGAGATCCTCACCTCGCCCATCATGGAGACCGAGGACATAATGGACCTCGCGAATGAGGCCCCCATCATCAAGCTCGTCAACATGGTCGTCTCACAGGCGGTGCAGGACCGCGCGAGCGACATTCACCTTGAGCCCTACGAGAAGGAACTTGTCGTGCGGTACCGTATCGACGGTATACTGTACCAGATGTTCACGCCGCCCAAGAAATACCAGGGGGCGATAATATCCCGTATCAAGATCATGGCGAACCTGAACATCGCCGAGAACCGCCTTCCGCAAGACGGGCGCATCCAGATCAAGATCGGGGGGAAAGACATCGACATCCGCGTTTCGATATTCCCCACCTACTACGGCGAGCGCGTGGTGCTCCGTCTCCTGAACAAGACCGATATGAGCTTCGACCTGTCGTCGCTCGGATTTTCCGCATCGACGCTCGCGGGGTTCAATCAGATCATCCGCAAGACATTCGGCGTGGTGCTGGTGACCGGTCCCACGGGAAGCGGAAAGAGCACGACGCTCTATGCGGTGCTTTCGTCGCTCAAGAGCGCGGACATCAACATCCTCACGGTCGAGGACCCCATCGAGTACCAGATCCCGGGCATAGGCCAGATGCAGGTGAAGCCCAAGATCGATCTCACCTTCGCGAACGGTCTTCGCTCCATACTGCGGCAGGACCCCGACGTGATCATGATCGGGGAAATCCGCGACCTGGAAACCGCCGAAATCGCGGTGCAGTCGGCGCTCACGGGACACCGGGTGTTTTCAACGCTGCATACCAACGACGCCGCGAGCGGCATCACGCGCCTCATCGACATGGGCGTGGAGCCCTTCCTCATCACCTCATCGGTGAACGCGTTTCTGGCCCAGCGCCTGGTGCGCACGATATGCCCGCACTGCCGGGAGAGCTACAAGCCCACGGCCGCGATGCTGAAAGAGCTCGGCGCGGACCGGACGCATATCAAGGGCAACAAGCTCTATCGCGGGAAAGGCTGCGAGAAATGTCTCAACACGGGATACCTGGGAAGGACTGGAATCTACGAGTTCCTGCCGCTTTCGGCGGATATCCGGCGCATGATTCTCTCGCGCTCCGAGGCCCAGGAGATCAAGCAGCAGGCCATAACCGAGGGCATGCCCACGCTCCTCACCGACGGGCTCGAAAAAGCCTTCCAGGGAATCACCACCATCGAAGAAGTCCGGCGGGTGAGCTGACATGATCTATGAATACCAGGCCCTGGACCGCAAGGGGACGGCTGTTTCCGATCTCATAGACGCGACGAGCGACGTCGCCGCGCGACAGAGGCTCCGCGCGCAGGGGCTCTACGTGACGAGCATCAAGCCGCACGCGGTCATGGGAACGGGTCCCTCCGAAGGCGGGAGCGCCTTACGCGCCTATTACGACCGGCTTTCTCATTACGTGAGCCTTCGCATGAGCGTGAAGGAGGTGGGCATCTTCTCCCGCCAGCTCGCGACGCTCCTGAACGCCGGCATGCCGCTGCTGGTCGCGATCACCGATATCATCGACCAGATTGACAACCAGGTATTCAAGAGCATTATCGTCGACATCAAGGGCAAGCTCGAGGAAGGCTCCTCGTTCTCGAACTGCCTGGAGCGACACAAGGTTTTATTCTCGGACATGTTTATAAGCATGGTGCGCGTCGGAGAGAGCCTGGGCTCGCTCGACCAGGTCATGGAGCGCCTCGCCGACCTGGAAGAAAAGAGGACCGTCCTGAAAAGCAAGATCAACGCGGCCCTATGGTATCCCGCGTTCCTGGTGATCGTCTCGTTCGTGGTCATCTTCCTGATAATGATATACGTGATCCCCTCGCTCTCGCGCCTTTTCCTGGACCTGGGCAAGAGCCTGCCCCTGCCCACGCGGATCGTCATGGCGGTGAGCGACTTCCTGGCGAACTACTGGTTCATCCCGCTCACCCTGCTCATCACCGGGGGATACTTCTTTAACCAGTATCGGAAGACCCCCGAGGGAAGGCGGAAGATGGACGAGCTCAAGCTCACGCTGCCCCTGGTGAGCCAGCTCTATAAAAAGCTCCTGGTGCTCCGTTTCACGCAGAACCTGGGAATATTATTGAACAACCGCGTCGACATCTTAAAATCGTTCGAGATCGTGAAAAAGATCGTCGTCAATTCCGTCGTCGAGGAGCGCATCGACGAGGCGGCGAAAAAGATCCGCGAGGGGGCGACCGTATCGACGGCCCTCGCGAAGAGCGGGTTCCTTCCCCGGCTCGTGATGGGCATGATCGCCGCGGGCGAGGCGAGCGACACGCTCGATACTATGCTCGTGAAGATCGGCAATGTCTACGAAACGGAGCTGGACCTTACCATATCGAGCCTCACCCGGCTTATCGAGCCCATCATCATAGTGGTGATGGGGCTTTTTATCGGC
The DNA here is from genome assembly GCA_004297825.1 of Spirochaetota bacterium. Taxonomy (NCBI): domain Bacteria; kingdom Pseudomonadati; phylum Spirochaetota; species Spirochaetota bacterium. Next base: position 25,126 of record SCSX01000080.1, on the reverse strand, counting down.
CTGCTGGTGGTATCGGTACTCCTCCCCATATTCGAAATGAACCTGATTCTACAATAAGGAGAATAAGCATGAAACAGCTGATGCGCGCGTGTATGAACCGGATCTCGAGGCTCGGGCGCGATCTCGCGGGACGGGGCGGCTTTTCGCTCCTGGAGATCATGATCGTGATAACCATTCTCGGCATCCTCGCGGTGATGGTGGTCCCGCGATTCATGGACCTTCCCAAGAAGGCGCGAGTGGCCGCGGCGAAACAGCAGATCGCCGATATAGGCATGGCCCTCGAGATGTACAGCAGCGACAATGGAAACTATCCCACGACCGAGCAGGGTCTCGAGGCGCTGATAAACAAGCCGTCCAGCGAGCCCTCACCGCAGAATTACAACGAGGGCGGCTACCTGAAAAAGCGGGAGGTGCCCAAGGACCCGTGGGGACGCGCGTTCCTGTACCGCTCGCCCGGCGAGCAGAGCAAGGATTACGAGCTCGTGAGCCTGGGCGCCGACGGGAAGGACGGCGGCGAGGGCGAAAACGCCGATATCAGGAGCTGGGAATAGCCCGGCCGTCCCGACGTGAGCCGCCGACCGTTCATCCGCGCGCTCTCCGGCCGTGAGGGATTCACGCTGGTAGAGCTCATCATCGTCATTTCGATACTCTCGGTCATGGCGATGGTCGTCGCCCCCCGCATCGCCAATTTCATGAACGCCGAGCGGAGCGGGCTCATCGTGGTGCGCGCGCTCATCTCCAAGGCGTTCGACGACGCGTTCGTAAAGGGACGGACCAACTACGTCGTATTCCACCTCTACGAGCGCGATATGGAACTTTCAAAATTCAACGAGGGCGTGTTCGAACGGAAGAACGCCATCTCGGTCCTGAATCTTTCCCCCGAGGGAAAATTCACGGACTCTCCCCAGCGCCTGCTCCGCTTCCATGAGTTCTCCGACGCCTTTCGCATCGAGGAGGTCCTCTTCGCCGGGGGCCAGGTCGTGAGGCGCGGGAACGTGCTCGTTCCCTTCCACCCCGCGGGCTATTCCGACGACGTGATCGTCCACGTACTGGTGAACGGCACGGATCAGCGGTCCGTGCGGATATCAAAGTTTCTAAAAGAGCCGTCAATCGAGCAGGGCTATGCGCGCTACGAATAGACGGGAAACGCGCCGCGGCCCGCACGAGGGCTTCGCGATAATCGAGCTTCTCATCGCCATCACGATACTCTCGATCGTGCTGCTGGGAATCATCTCGGGGGTATCGAAGGGAATTCTCGCGATCGCGCAGAATCGCAATATCACCAAGGCGATGCTCATCGCGAAAAACAAGCTCGCCGAATTCCAGATCATGCGCATGCGCGCCCCCGATATACAGAACGATATAGTGAAGGAGTACGAGGGTTTCACCTACAGCCGCACGGTCACCCGTTTCGAGCATGAATTTTTCGGGCCGCTCGCGGCCAAGAAGCTCGAAATTACCGTGAAATGGGAGGAGCGCGGCACGCAGAGAAACTATTCCATCAGTTACATTTACCCGGAGAAATGACGGAGATGCGGCGCCTTTTCACACGATTACACTCGCTCCTCGCGGAAGACCAGGGGTTCTCGCTCATCGAGATGGTGGTCGCGATGTCGGTATCCTCCCTCATCCTCATCATGGCCTATACGGCGCACCGCTCGGTGATCGCGTCTATCCGCCACTCGGCCGGGGTGGCGGGATTCTACGAAAGCCTGAACCTCGCGCTCTACCGCGTTGACAAGGACCTGACCTACGCGTTCTCCAACAAGCTGAACCCGAACGTACAGATATCGGGCGAAAATTCTTCCGGCACCTTTTCCAACGGGAAGATCTCATTCGTCGCCGTGAATCGCGTCGCGTCGACGGTATCATCGGACCCCCGTGAATCCTTTCCCCGAAGCGACGTCAAGGAAGTGGGATACTATCTCATGGAGGATAAAACGCCCGATCCCGGGTTCGAGGGAAGCTACCTTTTAATGCGGCGTGAAAAGCTCACCTACGACGACGCCCCGCAGACCGGGGGCGCGTCGAGCATCCTGCTAAAACACGTCGCCGATATCAAGTTCGAATTCTGGCTGCGGAACGACTGGAGCTCGCACTGGGACTCGAAGAACGACAAGAAGTTCCCGGTCGCCGTGCGTACGACCCTCAAGATGAAAAGCTACCGCATGTCCGCCGACGAGCCCGGGAAGCAGGCCGAGGAATCGTTCACCCTGGTGAGTTACCTGACCCCCATGAACTGAGCGAGAACACGATGACCATGATGAAATACTCCATGAAGATCCGCGGCCTCATGGCGCGTTATGCGTCAGCCTTCCGGCACGACTATGCCCGGAGGGCCGCGGACCTTCGCGCGCACGGCGTATTCGTTCGGATGCGCGGCTCCCGGGGGTTCGTGCTCGTGATCGTCTTTCTCATGATCACGCTGCTCGTATCGGTGTCGTCGGAGTTCTTCATCACCGCGGTCACCAACATGCACTACAAGCGCGGGTTCGACCAGAAGCTCAAGGCCTGGACGCTCGCGAAGGCGGGGACGGCCCTGTGCGCCTACATACTGGACGCCGACAAGAAGGGGGGCTCCTCGAGCATCATGCAGGGGGCGTCCTCGAATTCCGCGGTCGATTCATACCAGGATCTCTGGGCCCTCAACTTCCCGGAGATTCCCCTTGAATACGGGGACCTGAAGCTGCGCATCAACGACGAAAATTCGAAGATCAACCTGAGCGTGCTGGGCACCGAGGTGGTGGATCGCACGCCCTACTATTCAATTACCCAGCGCTTCTTCCTGAACATGGGCCTTCCCATGGACCTCGCCGACTGCCTGCTCGACTGGGTGGACCTGGATGATTCGCGGTCTCCCTACGGCGCGGAGTCTTCGGATTATTACCTGACCCTGCCCTCCCCCTACCACGCGAAGAACCGCGAAATGGACAGCATCCAGGAGATGCTGCTTGTCAGGGGGATTACGCCGGAGATCTATTACGGCCTGGGCGACCCGCCCGTCAACGAGACGAACCTCGTTGACGACAATCGCGGTAACCAGAACCTGGACGCGGCCGCCGTGGAAAAATTCGCCCCGGGAAACAAGGGTCTCGCGGAAAAGACCATGAGCTTCAAGGGGCTCGAGCGCCCCATAGGAAAGGAGCGGAGCCGCAGGCTTTCCGATTACTTTCGCGTTCACGGCGACCGGACCGACTACCTGAGCGACCTGAATAAAATAAATATCAACACCGCGTCATACCGCGTCTTATCGGCGTTGACAGATACCATGACCGATGATATCGTGACCGAGCTCGTCCGGAGGCGGCAGCAGAAGCCCTTCGAGACCGTTGACGAAATAAAGGACCTCGTTCCGGATGACACCTTTCGAAAAAATCACCTCTCCGTGCGCTCCTTCATTTTCAGGATCGATTCGACGGGGACCGTGAACGACACCGAGGTCACCATCGTGGCCGTATACAACCGTGACACCAAGAAGTATTATTATGTGGGCGAGCAATGACGCCGCCTGGACGGAGGACCTGCCTTGTTTGAGAACATCGCGGCGCTGGATATAGGGTCATCCTCCATAAAGATGATCACCATCCGGACGAGCCTCAGGAATTTCCAGATTACCTCCATGACCTACGAGGACATAGGCCCCGGGGACACGGAGGATGCGTCGCCCATTGCCGCGACGCTCGGTAAAATGCTGGAGGAGAATCCCCTCAAGGGATACACGGTATTCGTCAACCTTCCCATGGAGAAGGCGATTATCAGGAACATAACCTTTCCCTTCAGCGATCTCGAAAAGATACGATCGGCGATTCCCTTCGAGGCCGAGGAAAACATCCCCTTCCGGATGGACGAGCTTTCAATGGACTTCCAGTCGCTCAGGGGATCGAACCCTGAAGAGGGCCGCATCCTCCTGGCGGCCTCCCACAAGGACCAGCTGCGCGACCTGCTCGCCGCGCTCCAGGAATGCGGCATACAGCCCGTGCGCATGGGACTCGAGGCGAACGCCCTCTTCGAGTGTTACCGATATTTCAACCGGGTCGGGGGCGAATCCGTCATCCAGCTCGATATCGGGCATTCGAAAACCGTCGTCAACGTCATACGGGACAATTTCCTCATCTACACCCGCTGCATAACCCTGGGCACATCGGACATCTACCGGGAGATCGCCACGGCTCACAAGATGACGCTCGCGGAGGCCGGCCGGCTTTTCGAGGAGCTCAACCTGGATCTCACGTCCCTGGAAAACAACCTCCAGCGCGAATACTACAAGACCCTGGGCATCACCCGTCCCAGGCTGAAACGCATCTATGAAACGTCGTGCGCGGTCGTGGACCAGCTCATAGAGCAGGTGGCGATCACGCTCAAATCCTTCGCGGTGGAATACGGCAGCATCGAGTTCGGCCGCATGCTCATATCGGGCGGGGGCTCCAACATCGCGGGATTGGGCATGCTGCTGTCCAGGAGTTTCAACGTACCGGTAGCCGGTCTCCCCTTCCTTCCGGACTATACCGAGCGTAAAATCCAATCGCAGTTCCCCATAGTGTTCGGAACCGTGCTCTCCTACCTCGATCGCAGGCAGGCGTCCATCAACTTCCTGAAGGGTGAATTCCTCCCCGACTTCGTTTCCAATTCGCGCAAGATCTATTATTTCGCGGGAGCGGTAGGGGTCGCCGCCGCGATCGTACTTGCCGTGAACCTCGTGACCGCGGCGGTCATCAATTATAGAACGAGCTCGGAATATTCGGCGCTCCTGAACGACCGGTTTCAGAAATACTTTCACACCAAACCCGCCGAGGCCGACCCGGTGAAAGCCGCGCAGAAGCTCGTCAACGACGAGAAGAAGGACGTGGAGGCGATCGACAACATCATCCAGTCCGACGAGAGGCTTATCGATCTCATGAAAGGGGTGGTCACCGCATTCCCGGGGGACGATGGATTCGTTCTTACCAGCGTCGTGGTAAACGACAATTCCGTCCGTATCGACGGGACCGTGGGAACGGTGAAAACCCTGGATGACTACCGCAACCGCCTGGTCGACACGAAAAAATACGATTCGGTGAATTTTACCACCAACCAGGCGCGCGCGAATCAGACCACATTCACCATGATCATCAAGCAGAAAATCCGGGGCGGAAAGGCGAAACCCGCGGAACGGGGTGAAGCAAAATGAAGCTCTCGTCAAGGGAAAAATACCTTCTTTACGCCCTGGGCGGGATGCTGGCGTTCACGCTCGCCTATTACCTGATCATAATGCCGCTCGTGGAATACCGCTCGTCCACGCAGCAGGAGACGCGCAAGAACGTGAGCGACATCACCCGGCTGGAGGCGCTCTACGACCAGTACCGCGATATCAAGCAGCGCAAAACGCGCTACCAGACCCAGCTGGGAAACCGGAACGAAAACATCAGCACATTGATCGAGCAATGGGCGAACACCGCCGATGTCTCGAAGAACATCGCGTATAACCGCCGCACGCAGGCGAACATCCAGAACAAGTACACGAAGTTCACTTCGGATATCAAGCTGGACGCGGTGCCCGTCCAGAAATTTTTCCGGTTCCTTTACGAGATTGAGAATTCCAACAGCCTTCTAAAAGTCAGCTACCTGAAGATTTACCAGGGAATGAAGGGCGCCGATACGTACGATGTAATCATAAAAATCGACAGTTTCACTCAGCAATGACGGGAGAGCCATGGATGTAAATTCGATACGGGCGGGTATTCGCGCTTTTTTCCAGTCGCTGGGCGGCAGGCTCCGGGAGATGTGGAAGCTCCCCTACGTGAAACTCTATCTCGCCGCGGCGGTGGTCCTGACGCTCGTCTTTTTCGTAATGACATTCCCGTACGAGCTGCTTATTCGCGAACAGTTTCACAACCTCGAAAAGTCCATGGGGCGCTCGATCGCCGTGGGGGAGATCGATTTCAGCCTGTTCGGCAATTCCGAGATAGATTCCATCGTCATAAGCCTTCAGGACGGCGAGCTTGTGCTGAAGGATATCAAGTTCAACATCGCCATCAACCCGTATACCACGCTCGTGAAAAAGACCCTGCGGGGAATGATTTCCATCCAGGATTTCCGCTATACGCTCACCGATACCACCGTAACCGCCGCCCTCAAGAGCGACTTCGATCTCGCGTTTCCGGAATCGGGACCTCCCGCGGACGGTTTTCTCAAGCTCGAACTCAACAACGCGTTTCTGAAGGGGATTAAGATCAAGGACTTCGACGTTCCGCCGATAAAATTTTCATCCATCCGGGGCGATTCGACCATTCAGCGCGGCAACCTGCGCCTTGCGAGCATGAAAATTGCCGGGCCCGATCTCCAGGGCAATATTCACGGCATGCTCTCGCTCGCCAAGGGCATCGCGAGCTCGAACCTGAACCTCACCATAGAACTGGACCCCGACTCGCGCGTCCTCGAGGATTACGCCATCCTCCTGGGCGGTGCGAAGAAAAACGGGGAAAATCTCAAGATCACGCTCACCGGACCCCTTAAAAATCCCAAGGCGACGTTCCCCTGGACGAAGGGGGGCAAGGAAAAGGAGAAAGACAGGCCAAGGGAAAAGGGTAAGGCCCCGGTCCCGGAAACGGAAAAGGATCAGCCTGTTGAAGATTGAGCTTGCCTGCCACTCCGGCTTCTGCATGGGGGTACGCGACGCGATACTCCGAATCGTGCGGGAGCTTAATCACTCGGACGACGAAATTCTCGTGTATGGCCCGCTCATCCACAACCCGCAAACGACCCAGATCCTGGAAACCAGGGGACTCCGCACCGTTCACGACCTGGACGGAATCGCCGGGAAAACCATCGCGATCCGCACCCATGGCATAACCGCCGACAAGCTCCGGGAAATCAAGGGACGCGCGGCGCGGTACTACAACCTGACCTGCCCCAAGGTGTCGCGCGTCCAGGGCATTATCCGCAAATACTCCGGCATGGGGTACTATACGATCATCGTGGGCGACCATGACCACGCGGAGGTGCTCGGCCTCAAGAGCTACGCGCAGGCGGGGGTTTCCGTGATATCGGACGTTCAGGAGATTCCTTTAATTCCCCCCGCCGCCAACCACCTGGTGGTTTCGCAGACGACCCAGGACGCCGACCGTTTCGACGAGATCGTTACGGGGATACAGGCGCGCTTCCCCGGGCTTACCGTGTTCAACACGATTTGTGAATCGACGCACAACCGCCAATCCGACGTCACCGAGGGCGTCAAGGGCGGCGCGGACGCTCTCGTCGTCGTGGGCGGGCGAAAATCGGCGAACACCCAGCGTCTCGCGCAGATGGGACGCGAGTACGGCGTGAAGACCTTTCACATCGAGACCGAGGAGGAGCTTCTTCACGCTGATTTCAGGAACGTCCGCAAGGTGCTGGTCACCGCCGGCGCCTCGACCCCGGGCTGGATCATCAACAACGTCATGGAACGGCTGTACGATATCAATTTCCGTAACAGCTTTTTCCTGGTGAACATCCCTATTCGCCTCCTTCAATTCATGCTGCGCACGAACATTTTTTCCGCCGTCACCGCGTATTTCATAACCGCCTTCGTGCAATCCTATGCGGGACTCGTACCGGACAGGGGGCTTTGCCTGGTATCGATGCTCTACATTTTTTCGATGTACACGGTGAACAATTTCCTCGAGATGCAATGGCTCCTGGTGCGCAACCCGGTTAAATACGCGCTCCTGAAAAGATCGAGATACCTCCTCCTCCCGATGGCCGCGCTCTCGCTGGCCGTCTCCGGGCTCGTACTATCCTCCCACCCGTGGTGGATCGGGGCGGTATACGGGGTTTCCGCGCTTCTCGGGTGCGTGTATTCGACCGGACTCATAAAAAAAGCGGTACAGCTCGTGCCGGTGCGATTGGCGAGGCTCGTCTATTCGGAGAAGAACATCATCTCGTCGGTCGGATGGACCATCGCCGTCGCGCTCCTGCCGCTCCTGGGGCGCGGCGCGCAGGCCCCGGCGATGATCGCGCTCAACGCCTTCGTGTTTTCGATGATACTCCTGCGCTACCTGCTCCTCGACATCATTGCGTCGCAGGGCGACCTCATACTGGGCAGGCAGACGCTTCCCGTAACGATAGGCCCGCGGCAGACCCAGCGCCTGGGTGCCATAATCGTGGTCGCGACGTCTCTCCTGTACGCCGCGCTCGTGCTGGCGCGCGGGGCGCCGATATACCTGTACTTCCTCGTTAACCTGGTTTACCTGGGGATACTCTTCGTGCGATTCCCCTCGAAGAGCTATTTTTTCGCGCTGAAATACGAATTCATCGTGGATTTCAACTTCGTGGTGTTTGTCGCGCTCTGTCTCGCGCTGGGGATTTACTGACCGGCCGCGAAGGTCAATCGAAGACCCCGTCGTCGGTCTCGTCGTAGATGTCGAATTCCTGCTCTCCCACGACGTCCCCCCCGCGCGCGATGATGATCTTGTAGCGTCCTTTTTTCAGTCCCTCGATCGTGCCGTAGATAAATGCCCTGTCCCTGGTAACCGATTCGGTCCGGGTATGCAGCTCAACCCATACGAGCTCCTTCTTTACGAGAAATACGGCCAGTTTCACGGGCGAGCCCCCGAGCCCTTTCAGCGCGAATACCCAGTCCACGGCCTCCTCGCGTTCGAACTCGGGCGGCTGGGCGACCTTGCGGTACACGTCCTCCATTGGTTTCTTGAACGCGAAATCCCCTCCCGGCTTGCCGCATGAAAGCACCGCGAGGGCCCCCGCGAACAGAATCGCGATGGCGTACCTGCCCGGGCTACTCGACTTTATACTGGTCTTTATCAAGTTCGATCACCTTATCGCGCTTTTTGGCCTTCTCCGTGCGGGAGCGCATCTCGGCCTGTTCGCGCCGTATTTTCCTGTAAATACCGATCGCGTTGACTATAAGCGAATAAATTATATAGATGACTATGAATAATATTACGAATCTGAATATTCCGCCAAGCATGATACTCTCCACCCGCACTCAGTTTTTCTTCGCGATCTTCACCCAGATCATGTCCGGAACGACCAGCACGAGCCGTACCCGCTCGAAATGCGCCTTCTGGAAAGCGTTCACCAGACAAAGCTTATGTATCTCGCGTTCGTCGCCCTTGTCAAGCTGTTCGGCGACGGTGTGAACCTCCGGGTCTATCGTTACGTCGAAATCATCGGGCTCGATTTCAGCGTCGTGCTGAAGCTTGCGCACGTAGAGGACGACGAGGTCCTCCGGAATCGAAAGGCGATATCGGCCCCCCGCGTCTTTGACCGTCGCTTTTTTCTCGATCTTGACCAGGTCCTTGCCCGGGTACACCGGCACGACGACGACGACCTTCTGCGTGTCGAGGGTGATCGCGCCATTGTCCCCGGCGTCCAGGATCGCGTCACGGTTCGCCGTCTTTGCGAGTTTGTCGATGGAAACGGGTTTCGTGTAGACCGCGTCCATCTTCGACACGACCGATTCCGCCCCGGTTACCGTCACCGACTCCGGCACCGCGCGCGGGGAGCCCGCGATAAACCCGTCCTGGACGTCCCCCGTAATCTTCGGGACCACGCGCACCCGCCGGACCAGCCGCTTCTCGATGGTCACGCCTATCCGGTGGGTTGCCGTGCCCACGCTCAGGTTGTCCGGGAGCTCGGTCCTCGTAATCTCGACCGTGAATTTCTGATCCTCCCCCGCAACGGCGCGATCAAGGTTGACGAACGCCTTGATCTTTTCCGGGCGCACGTCTTTCAGGAGGTCCTTCGTGCCGCTCACCATGACCGTAATATACGGATTTTGCGGGGAGGTAACCACGAGCGTGTGCGGCGTATTCTTGAATTCCACGCGGATGCGGTACTTGAGATCCCCCATCTTGGTGCTGCTGATATAGGCCCACAGCACCACGGCCAGCACCAGGCAGACGAGCTTGGCGGCGATATTGCGCTCACGCAGGATCACCAGGAGTTTTTCCAGAAGGCGTTTCATTTGATCGGGTACTTCTCCTCGAACGCCGTTTTCGGGTTCATGAAGTAGAGGATCATGTTTTTCAGGTCCGTGATCTTGAGCTTGGAATAGAGCTTGCCGTTGACCATGATCGAAATCCCGCCGGTCTCTTCCGACGTGACGAGCACGAGCGCGTCCGTCTCCTCCGCGATCCCCAGGGCGGCGCGGTGGCGGGCGCCGTGGTTTTTCTTGAGCTGGCGCGAATCCGAGAGGGGCAAGTAGCAGGCCGCCGCGGCGATACGCGCGCTCTGGATGATGATCGCGCCGTCGTGCAGCGGCGTATTGGGAAAAAACACGGTCCTTATCACCTCCTCGGATATCTGCGAATTAATGGGCACGCCCGATTCGATGTAGGTACGCAGGTTCGCGTTGCGCTCGATCACGATGAGCGAGCCCACCCGTTCCTCGGACATGGACACAAGCGCGCTCACGATCTCGTCCAGGGGAAAGGTGTCGGTCGCGATCGCGCCCGCGAACCAGTTGCGCTGTCCGAACTGCGTGAGAAGCCGCCTGAGCTCCGGCTGGAAGAGGATGATGACCGCGATCACGACGTAGGAGGTGATGTTCGTGATGAGCCAGCTCAGGGTATCCAGGCGCAGGAGTTGCGACAAAATCGCGACCACCAGGATCGCCACGAGCCCCTTGACCAGTTGCAGCGCGCGCGTATTGGATATGAATACGTAGACCCAGTAAAAGAGAAGCGCGACCAGCATCACGTCCAGGACGATGCGGAAATAGTCCCAGAACGAGAGGACGATGTACATTATTTTATCGAACAGCGCTTCCATTCTCCGCCGGTACCCTTTTAAGCATTTCTATCGCGGCCATTGCGAGCCTGTGTTCCTTCACGTCGTGCACGCGGATAATGTCCGCGCCCGTCATTACCGCGGCCGCGTTAAGCGCGATCGTCGCGGGAAGCCTGTCGGCCTCGCCCTCATAGAGCCCCTTGATGAGCGATTTCCTGGAAAGACCTATGAGCACCGGGTATCCCATCGCTTTAAAAAAGGGGATATTTCTGAGAATTTCGTAATTGTGCTCCATGGTCTTCCCGAATCCGATTCCCGGATCGACGATTATAGTATCGGCCGGAATGCCCGCCGCGCGCGCACGTGAAATTCCCCTCTCCAGGCCCTCACGCACCTCCGCCAGGAGATCGCGGTACGCGGGAGACTGCTGCATGGTCGCCGGTGTTCCCTTCATGTGCATGACGACGATCCGCGCGCCGTGTTCCGCGACCACACCGGCCATGGCCTCGTCGCCCCCGAGCCCGCTGATATCGTTGACGATGCGCGCCCCCGCACGGAGCGCTTCCCGCGCGACCCGGGATTTGTACGTGTCGACCGAGATCACGGCGTCCCACTCGCGCGCGATGCGCTCGATCACCGGGCACACCCGGTCGATTTCCTCCTGTGCGGAAACCGGGACGGCGCCCGGCCTGCTCGATTCCCCTCCCACGTCCACGATGTCCGCGCCTTCCGCGATCATCTCATGTGCGCGCGCCACGGCACATTCAGTATCCGCGTAGCGGCCGCCGTCGTGGAAGGAGTCCGGCGTCACGTTGAGTATGCCCATAATGAGCGTCCGGTGCGTTGCGGCGCTCACTAGAACACCATGGTCAGGGATACGATATTGTTGTATCCCAGGTTGACGTTGTCGATCGCGAAGGCATAGCCGACGTTCATGTTGAGCAGCTTCAGGCTGAACCCCGAGGACAGGCTGGTATCGCTCATCCCCAGGTAAAGGTCGAACCTCTTCGTGAGGCTGTAGCGAAGCCCCGCGTTTGCCTGATAATCCTTTTGTTCCAGTTTCTTCACCAATGTTACCGCGAAAATGAACTCCTGGGAGCTCGCCAGCGACGCCGAAAGCTTCATGGAAGGGTACGCGAAATCGAACTTGTCGGTGCCCGTCGCGGTGTGCCTGTCCGTGTACAGGCCGGTCCCGATGTCTTGCAGCACGAAGGCCAGCTTCAGGAACGGAAGCACGTCCACGATCGTGCCGAAATCGACCCCGCCCCCATAATAGGTGCGTTTCCCGATCGTTTCCTGGAGCCCCTTGACGGAGAAGCCCACCTGCGCCGCGCCGGTCGACCATCCGTACGAAAGAAATCCCACCGACGCCGTGTAATCGAGCGACCCGGTGATGCTCCCCGACTCGTCCGTGGCCGTAATGTCGCGCGACTGGATCGAGTACACGCCCGCGCCCGCAACCCCGGAAAAGAGGTTGAACGCGACCCCCGCGAACCCCGTCTCCCGCTCGATGTCGAGCATCCCGCCCGAAACGCCAATATGGAAAAAATTCTTCGCCTTCGTGTCTTCCGAAAACTTGAGGAGGTCCTCCTCGGATATTCCCTTCACGTCGCCCTTCTTCACCTTTTCCCGAATCTCGTCGGGGGTCAGGCGTTCAAGGTTCTTGAGCTCGGGAAGCCCCGCCGGGTTCCAGTAAATCGCGAACACGTCGTCGGCGACCACCTCGGCGGCCTTTCCCATTCCCACATACTTGGCCCCCACCCAGCCCCCGCGGGTGTAGGAGGCGCGGCTTCCCGCGTCCTGGGCGTACAATTTCCCGGGGATTCCAAGGTTAAGCGCTAGCGCGCCGATAATTACGGCCGTCGCAGCGAGCTTTCCTGCGCGGTCAACTACCGCCTGCCTGCACCGTGCGGGATTCATGAGTATCGGAACTGTCGGCCGCATCGCATTCTTTCCCATGCTAGTAGTCGATTAGTATACGAATGGTCGTGCTGCTAAAAGCGTTGGAAGCGGGGTCTTCAACCGTGAGCTTGATGATGTAGAAGCCGGGCTTCACCTTTTTACCGGCGCCGTTCCTGCCATTCCAAACAACCGGATTCAACGCACTGGCTAAATTAACGCCTGAATAGTTTTTACCCAGTACCTTGTCACCGTTGATATCGAATATTTCAAGTGTTACCGAAAAGGGCCCCGTCACGCTCCCGCTTTTATCCAGCAGTTTCAGAAGACCCGATCCAGCGTTGGGATTAAAGGGAACAGGGTATGCGACCACCTTGCCAAGGTTCAGGGCGTGAACGCCCGTGGCACTAAATAGAATCAAGGTTACAAGTATCGCGATTGTTTTCTTCAAGGGGCGCTTCACATGTTATTTAGTACGGAATACCCCAACAGACAAGAAGTGGACGGTCAAGAATTATTTGTCGAGTTCCGTGTTTAAATCAAATCCCGGGTGATTCACGAGGTTTATGCAGGCGTCGACGACTATGGGATCGTACAGGATGCCCCGGTTCTGGGTGATCTCCTCAAGCGCGCGGCCGACCCCCAGGGCCGCGCGGTAGGGACGGTGAGAGGCCATCGCCTCCACTACGTCCGATACGACCATCACCCGTGCGCCCGCGAGCATTTTATCGCCCGTCAGGCCCTGCGGGTACCCGCTTCCGTTGAGCCTCTCATGATGCTGCAGCACCATCTCGGCTATGGGCCAGGGAAATTCGATGTTCTTGAGTATCTCGTGACCGGATTCGGGATGGATTTTCAGGATGTTAAACTCGGTCTCCGAGAGCTTTCCCGGCTTGCTGAGTATTTCCGACGGTATCGAAAGCTTGCCGATATCGTGGATCATGCTCGCCATGTATACCCCGTCTATCTCCGCCTCACTGAGCCCCAGGCGTTCCGATATGAGCTTCGCGAGTCTGGCCACCCGGCGCTGGTGGCCCGCCGTATAGGGATCGCGTATCTCGACCGTCTTGGCCATCGCGTTTATGATTCCCTCGATAGTCTTGTGCAGCTTCTCTATATGCTGCTGCAGCTGCATGTCCGCGCGGTGCTTGTAGAGGGCGATCTCGATCGCGGTATTGAGCTCCTTGTACTGTATGGGCTTGATCACGTACCCGTACGGGCTCGTGATCTTTGCCCGCTGCAGGGTGGAATCGTCGGCGAATGCCGTCACGTAAATGATGGGAATGCTGTAATCCTTGCGAATCTCCTCGGCGGTGTCGATGCCGTCGCGGTCCCCCTGCAGGAGAATGTCCATGAGGATGAGATCGGGTCCCAGCTTGCCCGCGAGCTTGACCGCGTCATCGCCGTTCGAGGCCGATCCCGCGACCTCGTAGCCCATGCTCTCGATCATGTACTTAATTTCCATCGAGACGATCGCTTCGTCCTCGACAACCAGTATCCTGTGTTTTCCCATTCCAGTTCCGTTATTTATAAAAAAAGAGGACGAACGCACCAGGCCGCCCTGTAAATACTATAGCTGTCCTCCCGAATATTTCAAACATTAAATATCAAGATTCATGTGCGCTTCACGCACAACACGATTTATAATTTGTCCGATATCGGCCATCGGGGTTTCAGGACTTCCCGGAATTCCCACGCTGAAGTACAATAAAAACTCGATATTGCCTGCCGGGCCCTTCAGGGGCGAATAACACAGCCCCCGGATTGCCCACCCGGCGTCCAGAAGGCCGTCGATTACGCGGCCCAGGATGCGCTCGTGGATATCGGGTTTCCTGACCACACCCTTCTTTTGTTCATGTTTTTCGGCTTCGAACTGGGGCTTGACCAATACCACGCCTTCGACGGGACCGAATACGTCCCTGATGACGGGCGCCACCTTGACGATGGAGATGAAGGAAAGATCGGCGGTAACGAAACCGGGCTGCTGCTCGAATTCCGCACGGCCGACATGCCGTACGTTGGTCCGTTCGCGAACCACGACGCGGGGGTCCCGGCGAAGCCTGTAATCGAGCTGGCCGTACCCGACGTCGATCGCGTATACGAGCGAGGCGCCGCGCTCAAGCAGGCAGTCGGTGAAGCCGCCGGTAGAGGCCCCCAGGTCGGCGACGACCCTCCCGCGCACATCGATGCCGAAATGCTCGAGCGCATGCGCAAGCTTTTCGCCGCCCCGGCTCGCGAACACGCCCCCCGGACGCTCTACCGCGACATCGCGGTTTTCACCCACCGGGCGCGCGGGCTCTCTCACGGTCTCGCCGTCCACCTTGACCCAGCCCGCGAGAATCTCGCGCTTCGCCTTCTCCCTGGAGTCCGAGAGGCCCTTCTCAGCCAGATACGCGTCTAATCGTGTCCCTTTTTTCATTGTACCGCGTGCGTGCGAGCGCCGGCGCGAGCCGCTTTGCGAGCGACTCCGGGTCCATTCCGTGGAGCGCGAAAAGCTCCCTGTTTTTCCCCTGGCCGATAAACTCGTCCGGGAATCCCGCCGACCATAAAAATTTCTCCCTGAGCTCCGGGCGGATGCGCGAAAGCAGGTATTCCCCGATCCCGCCCGAGAGGTACCCGTTCTCCATGGTGATGAAGCCGCCGGATTCCAGGATCACCCGCTCGATACCGCGAAGATCCAGGGGCTTGATCGAAAGCAGGTTCACCACGCCGGCCTTGTATCCCGATTCGGCGAGGATCGCCGCGAGCCGCAGCGCGGGCTGAACCATGTCTCCCACCGCGAAAACGGCGATGTCCTTTCCCTTCGTGAGCCGCTTTATTTTGCTGGGGGTGAAGCGCTCGTGGGACGCGAAATCCATCTCCCCCGCCGCCTCACCGCCGCGGGCGTAGCGGATGGCTATAGGGCCCTTGTCGTACGCGGCGGCGAAGTGAATCATGTCGCGCAGTTCCATGCCGCTGGAGGGCGCCAGGAACATGAAGTTCGGGATGTTCTTGATGATCCCGATATCGAAAAGCCCGTGATGGGTCTCGCCGTCTTCCCCCACGATCCCCGCGCGGTCCACGAGCAGCCGTACGGGCAGGTTCATGGTCGCCACGTCATGGATGAGCTGGTCTATCGCCCTCTGGAGGAACGTCGAGTATATCGAGACGAAGGGCTTGAACCCCCTGGCGGCAAGCGCGGCCGAAAAGGTGACCGCGTGCTGTTCCGCGATACCTACGTCGAAGAACCGGGAGGGCGCGCGCTTCTCGAACTCGTAGAGCCCGGTGCCGAGCTTCATCGCGGCGGTGATCGCGAGTATCTTTTTATCGGTCCGTGAAAGCTCCGCGAGCGTCCGTCCCGCGATCTCCGAATAGGAGAGCGAGGCCGGTTTGATCGATAGCCCGGTCGACCGTTCGAAGGGCCCTACCCCGTGAAATTTCGCCGGGTGGTGCTCGGCCGGCGCGAATCCCCTGCCCTTCTTGGTGATGACATGTACGATCTTGGGACCGTTCTTGATGTTCTTGATGCCCTCGAATATCTCGATGAGAAGCCCGGTGTTGTGCCCGTCGATAGGCCCGAAGTAGCGCAGGCCCATCTCCTCGAAAATGAGACCCGGGACGAACAGGCCCTTGAGCCGGGCCTCCTGCTTGTAGATAAAATCGTAGAGCCCGTCCCCGAACCGGGGAATCTTCCGGATGATGTCGTAGGAGCGGCGCCGCAGCCGGTTATACAGCCCGCCGGTAATGATGCGCAGCAGGTACTCGGAGATCGCGCCCACGTTCTTCGAGATTGAATGCTCATTGTCGTTGAGGACGATAATTATGTCCTTTTTCAGATGCCCTATCTGGTTGAGCGCCTCGAAGGCCATGCCGCCGGTGAGCGAGCCGTCCCCGATCACCGCGATTACGCTGTGCTTCTCCCGCTTCAAATCGCGCGCGACCGCTTCGCCCAGCGCGAGCGAAAGGCTCGTGCTCGAATGCCCGGTATTGAACGAATCGAACGGGCTTTCCGACATCTTGGGAAAGCCGCTGATCCCGCCCAGGGTCCGGATCGTGGAGAAACGCTCCGCGCGGCCGGTAAGGATCTTGTGGGCATAACTCTGGTGGCCTACGTCCCATATGAGCTTGTCCGTCGGGGTGTTGAACACGTAGTGAAGCGCAACGGTGAGCTCGACGACGCCCAGCGAAGAGGAAAGGTGTCCCCCGTTCCTGGACACCACGTCGATGATCCGCTCGCGCACCTCGTCACCGAGCGTTTCAAGCTCTTCGATCGAGAGCTTTTTCAAATCCCGAATCTTATGTATCGTATCCAGTACCATGCCGTTCCCGGTTCCCGAGGATAAGCTACCTACTCCGTTACGATAAGTCTAGTAATTCTCTCCGCCTTCCCGTCGGGCCTTATCGTGATGACCGCGCCGTTGAGCTTCACGTTTCCCTCGGCAATTTCGTATTTCACCCGCGCCTGCGTGATGAATCGCTCTATCGATTTCTGCTTGTCCATGCCTATCACGGAGTTGAACGATCCGGTCATGCCTATGTCCGTTATGTAGGCGGTACCGCGGGGCAGGACCTCCTCGTCGGATGTCTGGACGTGCGTGTGGGTTCCGTACACCGCCGAGGCCCTTCCGTCGACGTACCAGCCGAACGCCCTCTTCTCCGAGGTCGCTTCCGCGTGAAGGTCCACCAGCATGATGCGGTAATCCTTTGAATAGCGCGCGTGTATCGCGTCGAACGCCCGGAAGGGATCGTCCAGCGGGGGCAGATTCACGCGGCCCTGGAGGTTGACCACGCACACCGGCCATCCGTTCGCGATCCCGGTGAACACCCCGTGCCCCGGGACTCCCGGGGGGAAGTTCGCGGGACGCAGGAGACGAGGCTCGGTGTCGATGACCTGGAGGATGTCCCTGTTGTCCCAGATATGGTTGCCCGTGGTGATCACGTCGACGCCACAGTTGAAAAGCTCGTGACAGACCCCCGGGGTGATCGCGTTTCCCCCGGCCCCGTTCTCGCCGTTCGCGATCACCAGGTCCGCCCCGTACTCGTTGCGCAGGTCGACGAGCTTCCGGGAGATGATCTTGCGCCCCGGCTTGCCCACGACGTCGCCTATCACGAGCACGACAAGCTTATCGTCCATTAATCCTTCCTCCGGCAAAACTGTTCTTTTCATCACGAAACATGTTAATGAAAAGAGGTGATCCCTGTCTCTTCAATCGCCGTGAATCCTTTATCTCCTCATCTCCTTTCCGTAACGTCCTGAATTTAACAGACGTGTAAGTTCAGCAACACCCACGGAATTTGAAATCCTTGAAAAAGCAAAGACCATAGGTACCGATATTTCCGGCACCTATGGCTTGCCCTTCGTGCGTTCTATCGCGCCGCGGGCGCGCGCCTATTTCGCGTATTCGACTATCCTCTTCTCCCGTATCAGCGTCACGCGGACGATGCCCGGGTACTTGAGCTCCGATTCGATCTTCTGCGCGATCTCGCGCGCCAGCAGCTCGGCGCGCTCGTCGGTCACGAGATCGTTGGCAACAAGAACCCGGAGCTCCCTTCCCGCCTGGATCGCGTAGCATTTCTCCACGCCCTTGAATCCGTATGCGATGGACTCAAGATTTTCCAGGCGCTTCAGGTAGGTCTCGAGCGATTCACGGCGCGCCCCCGGCCTCGAGGCCGAGATCGCGTCGGCGACCTGGATGAGCACCGCCTCGAAGCTCTCGGGCTCCCGGTCGTTGTGGTGCGCCGCGATGATGTTCACCACGTGACCGCTTTCCCCGAACTTCTTCGCCATATCGGCGCCGATAAGCGCGTGCGCCCCTTCGCCCTCGACAATGCTCCCCTTGCCGATATCATGCAAAAGGCCCGAACGCTTCGCCAGCAGCACGTCGAGCCCCATCTCCCCGGCCATGATGCCGGAAAGGTTGGCGACCTCCTTGCTGTGGGCCAGGATGTTCTGCCCGTAGCTCAGCCGGTAGCGGAGCTTTCCCACGTGATAAAGCGCGTCCTTCGAAAGCCCGGGAATGCCCAGCTCGAACGCGGCCTTTTCCCCTTCCTCGAGCATATTCTCCTCGAGCTCGGTGGTTACCTTCTCCACGACCTCCTCGATGCGGGCGGGGTGGATGCGGCCGTTCTGGATGAGCCTCTCGAGAGAGAGCCTCGCGATTTCGCGGCGCACCGGGTCGAAACCCGATATCACCACGACCTCGGGGGTGTCGTCGATGATCATGTCAACGCCCGTGAGGTTTTCCAGGGTGCGGATGTTGCGTCCCTCACGCCCGATAATCCTTCCCTTCATGTCGTCGGAGGGAAGGGATACCGTCGTGATGGTGCATTCCGAGGTGAAGTCGGAGGCGTTCCGCTGGATCGCCGAAAGCACGATCTCCTTCGCCTTTTTCTCGGCAGTGCGTTTCGCCTCCTCCTCGATCTTGTTGATGAGCTTGATCGATTCGAAGCGCGCTTCATTCTCGACGTTTTTCAGGAGTATGTCTTTGGCCTGGTCCGTCGTGAGCCCTGAAATCCGCTCCAGCTCTTTACGATGTTTTTCGAATTCCCTTTTTAATTCTTCATCTTTTTCCTGATTTTCAGTCTCCCTGTGCTGCAGGACTTTTTCCCTCTTCTCGAGATTTTCACCCCGGTTCTCGAGGGACTCCTCCTTTTGCAGTATCCTTTTCTCTATGGACTGGAGCTCCTGCCGGCGGTCCCTGATCTCCTTTTCGAAGGTGTTCTTTTCCTTCAAAATCTGGTCTTTCGCTTCGATAAGGAGTTCTTTCCGCTTCGCTTCGGCGTCCTTGATGGAATCCTGCCTGATCCTGCGGGCTTCGGCCTCCGCTGAGCTGAGCCGCGCCTTTCCAAGATAGGCGCGGACCGCAAAGCCCGCCGAGCCAACAACGGGGATCGCTAAAACCAGGAGAATTGTCGATAGTTCCATAACAATCCTCCTTATAATTTATTGAGCAACCGATTCTTTCGACTATATAAGACCATTGGTTTGCTACTCCTGGAGCTGTGTAATGACGGATAAATTTATGATATCTTCGACGCGGGCTGCCCGTGAAATGTCGTTATACGGCTTCGACAGCCCGTAGATGATGGGTCCGATAATAACCGCGTTCCCGAAAAAGCTGAGGATTTTGCATGCCAGGTTCGCGCTGTCGAGATTCGGGAATATGAGCACGTTCGCGCTTCCCGCGAGGGGGCTTCCCGGCGCCTTGCGCGCGGCGACCTCCGGCGAGATCGCCGCGTCAAGCTGGAGCTCGCCGTCCACCACTATTTCGGGCATGCGGGCGCGCGCGCGGTCCGCGGCGATGCGCATCTTGTCGACGGATTTGCCCATGCCGCTTCCCTTCGTCGAATAGGAGAGGAACGCGACCCGGGGGGTTATCTTCAGGAAGCTACGGGCGAAGCGCGCGGCCGCCTCGGCAATCTTGACCAGAACCCCGACCGAGGGGTCCGGGTTCACCACGGGATCGGCGATGACGAGGATGCCGTCGCTTCCCAGGGATTTGTCGGGGGCCGATATCACGCACAGCGAGGTGACGACGCCCGCGCTGCGGTGCGCCTTGATGATGTGCAGGCCGTTGCTCAGGATTTCCGATGTGTTCGTCCGTACCCCGCCGATAAACCCGTCCGCCTCGCCCATGCGGAGCATGAGGGCGCCCAGTACCACCGGGTTTTTCATCGCGGCCGAAAGTATCTCGTTCTCGAGCACGCTCAGGTTGCGCGCCTTGATATACTCGTTCCGGTACTTCGCCGTCCCGGAAATGGCTCCCGTATCGACGACGGTCACGCCGTCGGGCTTGCCGTGCTCGAAAAGGGAGCGGGTTATGGCCTCACCGGGACCCAGGAGCACGGCTTCGCCCAGGAGTTTATCGGCGCGCATGCGTACGACGGCCTGGATAACCCGCGGGTCATCGCCTTCGGCGAATACGATCCGTTTCGGTTTGGAACGGACCCGGTTTTTAAACGATTCGAGAATGACTACCCACCAGGATTAAGTTTTCCTGGAAAGTTTCTCCTGGAGCCTTTTATGGACGAATTGGGGAACGAGCGTGGATATATCCCCCCCGAAATACGCGACTTCTTTCACGATATTCGAGGAGACGAAGGAGTATTCACTCCGCGCCATGAGGAACACCGTCTCAACCTCGGGGGCCAGCTTGCGGTTCATGAGCGCGATGGCGTATTCGTAATCGAAATCCACCAGGGCCCTGAGTCCGCGTATTATAAACGACACGTTTTGCCTGCGGCAAAGGTCTACCAGCAGGCCCTCGAAAGCAACGATTTCCAGTTGAGAACTATCTCCGGAGCAGCAGAACTGGAGCATCTCCACCCTTTCTTCCATGCTGAAGAAGGGGTTCTTGGAGGTGTTCTTAGCAACCGCGATGAAAAGCTTATCGCAGAGCTGCCGGGCTCTTTCAATAATGTCGATGTGTCCATTCGTTAACGGATCAAACGATCCGGGGTATATCCCAATCCGCATAAAAAGTCAACCAGTACCTTTCCAGCCCTCTCACGTTAGCAGCGCATGTAGTTTTTGTCAAGAAATAAGTTGACAAACAGAGGGCCTACCGGGTGTTTTACACGATTTTCCCCGTTCTCGGGGATTTATCCGGTTCCTGCGGCGTTTTTTCGCCTGAAATAGGTCACCGCGCCCGCATAATGCCTCTTCCAGTATTTATTGTCCAGGCGGGCATAGGACACCGTCGTCCCCGTGCGCGGCGCGTGTATGAATTCGCCCTTTCCCGTATAGATCCCCACGTGGGAAATGCCGCGCCCGCCGGCCGTGCGGAAAAACACGAGATCCCCCGGCTGGAGCGCGGCGAGGGGCACGCGCGCGCCGTCCTCGAACTGATCGCCAGCGGTGCGGGGCAGCGCGATCCCATGCTTCCCGAATACATACATCACGAGCCCCGAGCAGTCGAAGCCGCCGGGGCTTTCCCCGCCGTAGCGGTACGGCGTCCCCAGGCAGCGCTCCGCCGTGGCGACGATCCTGGCGCGGTCCGCGCTGCTGAACGTCCTCCCGCCGCGCAGGTGGGGGGGCGAACATGCCGCCATGCCCGCGAGCATCATGGCGAGGAAAACGACGAGCGCCCGCCCGCCGATAACGCGTATCTTCATGGATTAATTATCGGCGTCCGGGAGTCGCGGGAAAAGCGCGACAGTCAGATTGCGAGGCCCTCGTCCGGGATGGACAGCCCCTTGAGGAACCCACGGAGCTTTTCGGCCAGGAGGGCGGTATCGGACTCGAACTCCCCGAGGTTGAACACGGGGATGCCGTGCTTGAGGGCCACCTGGAGGGCCTGCCCGGTGCCGCCCTTGAGCTTGCCCTCTTTTGTGTAGCAGATAACGCACACGGAGGCGCGGCCCAGGTCCTGGCCCAGGAACGCCTGCGCATAACGGGCCTGGACCTTCCGGGAGGCGTCGCTCTGCGTCGACCACTGGGGATTGAACTCCTTGACGAACATGTGGGCCCTGTCCGGGACATTGTAGAACATGGACCGGTTCTTGTTGAACCCCTGCCACGGCAGGTATATCTCCTTCTTGCCCCCCGCCCTGTCGCAGGCGAGCTCGAACGAGGCGCTGGCCCCCAGGGCCCCCCCGGAACGCAGGATGTAACCGGCTTTCGCCATGTGCGTCCCGATCTTTTCAATGATCGCGAGCATTGCCGGCGGCGTGTCCTTCGCGCCGATCCCCGTATAACGCGGTGCTGCGGGAGCGTCCCCGTTCATGGCATCCTCCATGTGCTTCTCCTGATTGAATGCGGTCCTTGGCGCCACTTGGCGCGCCCTCTCCCATTCCTTAAGACGGCAGTTTCGCATCAATTCTATTATATTTGCATATATTTTAACGAGTTTTTCAAGAAATAATTGCATTGGCGGGCAAATCATGGATAATTCTATCAGGGACCGGGCCATGTACCCCGGAATAGTTGTCGTGCACCGGGCCGCTTAAAACGGCATTATTCAGGCGCGGGCGCCGATACACGGGTAAGATATTACGGGTAACGGTATCATTATGAAACGATTATCGATTCTGCTCCTTTTCGCGGGGACCATGCTGTGGTCATACGGCGCGCTCGCAGCGCCCCGTGCGGTCGCGGTCGTGAATTTCACCAACCACACGGGCGGGAAGGGCCTCCAGTATCTGACTAATTCGCTTCCGGAATCCATCTCCGCGGGCCTTGCGCAGGCGCAGGGCATAAGGATCGTGGAGCGGGGTCAGATAGGAGCGATCATTAGCGAGATCGCCCTGAGCCAGACCGGGCTTTTCGACGAACAGATGGTCACGGGCGCGGGCACCCTGGTCAAGGCCGACGTGCTCATCCTGGGATCGTACTCCGGCAATCCCGAGAACATAGTGCTCACCATCAAGGCCGTGGATATCGCCACCGGCCGGGTCCTGGACGGACGCGTGGTCAAGGCCCCGCTCGCCGACCTCTTCGACATGGCCAACCAGGCGGCCCTCTCCATGGCCGCGGTCATTTCCGGCGAGGCGCTGGGCATCCTGAGCGTCTCCACCACCCCCGACGGCGCCGACGTCTATGTGGACGGGCTTCTCGCGGGAAAGGCACCCCTGGTAGACTACAAGCTCGCCGCGGGCGCCCATAGACTGAAGGCCGTCAAGAGCGGCTACCTTGACGCGGAAACCGAGCTTACTATCGCGAAGGACGCGCGGGAGAACTGGACCCCCTACCTGGGCGAGAGCCGGGTACGTAACAGGTCGGAAATAGGGCTGGGGGTGAGCTACCTGAAACCGTTCTACAAGGAGCTGGACGGCGCCCCGCTCTTCACCCTTTTTGTGGGACATACCTATAACCGGCTGAACATTTCGGGTGAGATGGGCTACGCCGTAATCGACCACAACCAGGTCATCGACACCCCGTTCGGGGACATCACCCAGGAGCGCTGGTATCGGTACTTCAGCCTTACGGCTCACGCGGCGGTGATACCCTTCGAGATATCAAGCTATGTAACCCCGTACGGGGGTGCGTTCATAGGATACACATCGCTCACGGATTTCCGCACGAACAAGAGCAGGGACAATGACCGGGAAAAACTCGCCAGCCAGAGCCTTATGCACATGGGGTTGAAACTGGGCGCGACAATCGCACCGTTCGCTAAAATCGGTATTTTCCTTGAGGGA
Source organism: Spirochaetota bacterium (assembly GCA_004297825.1). Lineage (NCBI taxonomy): Bacteria > Pseudomonadati > Spirochaetota > Spirochaetota bacterium. The sequence continues at coordinate 1,405 of SCSX01000080.1, read as the reverse complement.
CGATATTATTACTATCCCGTCAAGGCTACGCGCGAGGTATTCGAGAGCCAGGGTTTACTTGGCGGACTTAAATCGCATGACACCGAATATTCTTTCAATCACATCACCTTCGGCGGCGGCGTGAAGTATTTCTTTTAATGTGGAGGGGTGAGATGAGAATACTAATTATTAAATCGATTTCTGCTGCAATAATTTCCGTGGCGTTAATTTTGACTGGGTGCCAACCTCAACCGGAAGAACAGCCCTCGACTCTTATTTTTTCAGGAGTCGAAAGTATTGAACTTGTGATGCCCTTGAATAATACGGATCTCAGCGCAAATGGAGGTAAATTTACATTTAACCTTCCATCTGAAGTTGAATTTGCAGTAATTGCGGTATTTGATAGTACCATTCAAACTGACCAGAAAACAATTATTAATGAGGGTAATTATAGGGCAGGTAACCATACAACCTTGCCTGGATTCACTCGCGATAGTGTTGATCAAAGCGACCTCTATGTCTATGACCCAAGTACGAATGACGTTGACGAAACGAATTCTTTCACGCCACTTGGAATTACCTACCATTGGGCGGTTTACGGTTATGACTCAAATGGCGAACTTACGCATGCGAGCCCACAAAGGTCATTCACTTTCTAATTTTGTCTCTGGCTGGTAAGTTGCATTACCCATATATAGATTACCAGACGGATTCCGGTTTGCGGCTGGCCCAAATGAATTGATCCTCTATGTAAAGCCGCGATTAATCGCGGCTTTACATAGACCAGCTTCCATGAGCATGGGGCCGGCATCGCGTTCGCAGGGTACATAAAAAGGTTAACCTGATGACCAAGGCACAACAAGTCTCATTTTATATCTACGCCCTTCTTTCCTTCGCGGGGATACTCGGCGGGATGCTGTATATCGTTACTCCAGACGTCATGCCCTACCACCTGGAAGCGATCGGCATCCCCTGGAGCGCGCTTCCGGCGGGTACGAGGGACCTGCTCCGTGTGATGGTGAAGCTTATCGGCGGCGTCACGATTCTTTTTTCAGGCACAATCATGACCCTGCTCCTCGTTCCCTTCCGGAAAAGCGAGCCGTGGGCGATAGTCACCGTTGCCGTGACCGGCGCTTTCTACAACGCGATGGGACTGGCTGCGGCACTGTACATCCGGCATACGACGGGCGCGCGCACCCCCTGGATATTCGGCATTGTTTCACTCACCCTGGTTATTATTGCCGGTATAGTATCATTGTCAGGAATGCGGCAGCGGGGAAATCGGGTCCAGAGAGCATGATGCGGGAGTGAACCACACACCGCCTGAAGGCGGTGGCTTCGTGTTCGGCTAAAGCCGACTAAAGATCATCATCAGTTTTAAAGTCGGTATCTGTGGGCTCCTTGCCTTGATCCTCAATATATTTCA